>JAHDDR010000001.1:73271-80421 GCA_020629255.1 Saprospiraceae bacterium
GTGACAGATGGTTCCCATCCCAAATCGTCCATGAGTTTAGAGGAATCTATCGCATACCTCATATCGTGACCTGCTCTATCTTTTACAAAGGTGATGAGTTTTTCTGATGTACCTTCCGGACGTCCTAATTTCCCATCCATTTGTTGGCATAGGACTTTTATCAAGTCTATGTTTTTCCATTCGTTGTTCCCTCCAATATTATAGGTTTCTCCTAGTTTTCCTTCATGGAAAATTACATCGATGGCAGAAGCATGATCCACGACCCACAACCAATCCCGTACATTGATTCCTTTACCATAAACAGGTAATGGTTTTTCGTGTATGATATTATTGATGAACAATGGAATTAATTTTTCCGGAAATTGGAATGAACCATAATTGTTGGAACAATTGGATATTTTGATAGGCATTCCGTAGGTGTGCCCCCAAGCTCTGACCAAGTGGTCTGATCCTGCTTTAGAGGATGAGTATGGGCTTCTTGGATCGTAGGGGGTATCTTCAACAAAAAATCCTTCGTCGCCCAGAGAGCCGTAGACTTCATCTGTAGAAACATGATAGAATAATTTGCCATCAAAATTATCTTTCCATGTTTCTTTGAATGCTTGTAGCAAAACTGCGGTTCCCACCATGTTCGTTGTAACGAATGCTAATGGATCTGTTATGGAACGATCTACATGGGATTCTGCCGCCAAATGAATGACTCCATCGAATTGGTGTTCCCTGAAGATGGTTCTTATAAATTCTAAATCGGCTATATCTCCTTTTATGAAGTGATAGTTATCCGCATTTTCAATATCCTTGATATTTTCTAAGTTGCCGGCATAGGTCAACTTATCCAAATTATAAATTTGGTATTGTGGATATTTTTTAACGAACCTTCTTACTACGTGGGAGCCTATGAAACCAGCACCTCCGGTTACAAGGATTTTCATGATGTAATTTGATTTTGTAATAATGGAAAGAAAAATCCTTTGGGCTGCCGCCCAAAGGATTTTGAATATTTATCAGATGATCATTCCGGCACCAACTGTTTCGTTGGTTCCTTCATCAATCAAAATAACGCTACCTGTAATTCTGTTTCTTCTGTAAGGATCAGAGAACAGCGGTTTGGTTGTTCTAAGTGTTATTCGAGCAATATCATTCATTCTGATATCCTTATCCTCCATATTTCTATGAAGGGTATTGATATCTAATTTATATTGAATCTCTTTGATAACACATCTGGCCTCGCGTGTGGTATGCATCAAGGTATATTTACCTTTGGGTTGCATTTGCTTTTCGTTGAACCAACAGACCATTACTTCTACATCTTGGGAAACTTCTGGTTGGTTATTTTCACGTACCAACATATCTCCTCTACTGATATCAATATCATCTTCTAATAAAACCGTTACTGACATTGGAGCATGGGCTTGTGCCAATTCTCCATCGTAGGTATTGATTTTAGCAATCGTTGAGGTAAAGCCAGAAGGAAGGATGGTTACCTTGTCTCCTTTTTTCATCACACCTCCTGCAATTCTTCCCGAATATCCTCTATAGTCGTGGAATTCATCATTATATGGACGAATAACGTATTGAACTGGAAATCTTACATCAATTAAATTATGATCGCTACCGATATGGACGTTTTCTAGATAGTAAAGAAGTGTTGTTCCTTTGTACCAAGGCATTCTTTCTGATTGGTCAACGACGTTGTCTCCTACCAATGCTGACATAGGAATGAAGTGAACATCTTTCACATCCAATTTAGATGCCCAATTTGAGAATTCATCTTTTATCGTTTCATAAACATCTTCGCTGTATGAAACCAAATCCATTTTGTTGACACAAACAACGATGTGAGGAATTTGCAATAAAGAAGCGATAATGGCATGTCTTCTGGTTTGTTCAACCACACCGTTTCTAGCATCAATCAGAATTAGGGCAACATTGGCTGTTGATGCTCCTGTTACCATATTTCGGGTATATTGGATGTGCCCAGGTGTATCTCCGATTATGAATTTTCTCTTCGGTGTTGAAAAATATCTATATGCTACATCAATGGTAATACCTTGTTCTCTTTCTGACTTCAAACCATCCGTCAATAAAGCCAAGTTTACACCTTCTTCCCCTCTTCTTTCACTTGTCTTTTTTACTTGTTCGTATTGATCTTCGAAGATGGATTTACTATCATATAGTAATCTACCAATAAGTGTACTTTTTCCATCATCTACGCTTCCTGCTGTTGTGAAGCGCAATAACTCCATACTTTCGTATTCTTGTTGTGTCATTTTAATTTTATTATGATTGCCGTTTGACGACGGCAAAATGGTTGTATAAATTAGTCATCTTGTTTTATCGGGTTAAAATTCAGCTTCTACTAGAAGTAACCTTTCATTTTACGATCTTCCATAGACGTTTCAGAACGTTTATCGTCTGTTCTTCCTCCTCTTTCTGTTACTCTTGTAGTTGAAACTTCTTGTATGATTTGTTCAATGGTTTCTGCTTCTGATTCCCATACACCGGTACAAGTCATATCTCCGATAGTTCTACATCTTACTTTTTTGCGAACGACTTGTTCATCCGGACGTTTTTGGATAAAATCAGTATCAGCTAATAATACGCCATCTCTTTCGAAAACATCTCTTTCGTGCGCATAGTAAAGGTTCGGTAGTTCTACTTTTTCCATCGCTAGGTACATCCAAACATCCATTTCTGTCCAGTTGGATATAGGAAATACTCTGAAGTGTTCTCCGAAATGTTTTTTACCATTGAATAGGTTCCATAGCTCTGGTCTCTGGTTTTTGGGATCCCATTGTCCGAATTCATCTCTATGTGAGAAAAATCTTTCTTTTGCCCTTGCTTTCTCCTCGTCTCTTCTTGCTCCACCTAATGCCGCATCGAATTTACCTTTTTCTAATGCATCTAAAAGAACAGCCGTCTGAAGACCGTTTCTACTGGCGTTGTATCCTTTTTCCTCGACTACCAAACCTGTTTTAATGGCTTCATCGACGGATCCTACTATTAGTTTTGCACCGATTTTTTTCACCCAATTATCACGGAATTCTATGGTTTCAGGAAAATTGTGCCCTGTATCCACATGCAATAATGGAAATGGAACTTTTGCCGGATAAAATGCTTTACTTGCCAAATAGGACATCAGTATAGAATCCTTACCTCCGGAGAACATCAGTACCGGATTTTCGAATTGTGCTGCCACCTCACGTAATACGTAAATAGATTCTGCCTCTAACTCTTTTAGATGATTTAATTGATAATTCATTATAATTACTATTTATCTATTGATTCTAAAATGGTTCGTTTTATAAACTGATTAATGGTAAAATATAGTCGTAGATTTTTTGAGCAGATTGTTCAATAGTCAAGTCTTCTGTTTTCACTTCTAAATCTGGGTTTTGGGGAGCCTCGTAAGGAGAGTCTATTCCAGTAAAACCTTTGATTTCTCCTGCTCTTGCTTTTTTATACAGCCCTTTCACATCTCTTTGCTCACAAATTTCCAATGGAGTATTGATGAAAATTTCTATAAAATTTTCTTCTCCAATAATTTCTTTAGCAAAGTTTCTAATTTCTATTGTTGGACTGATAAACGAGTTTAGTGTAATGACTCCTGTATTTAGATACAACTTTGCCACTTCTGCAATTCTTCTTATGTTTTCCCTTCTATCTTCTATTGAAAAACTGAGGTTTTTATTAATACCTACCCTTATATTATCTCCATCTAATACTTGTGGAAAGAAACCTTCGTTGTACAATTTCCTTTCCAACGCTTGGGCAATTGTGCTTTTCCCAGAACCAGAAAGCCCCGTTAGCCATAGTACCTTTGCTCTTTGTCCTAGTCTTTTTTCCCTATCTTCTTTCTGTAATAGTCTTTCAAAGATGGGGTGAATGTTATTTTTCAATTGAACTTAGATTTGATTTTTTTAAATGCATTCCTTATTCTTCCTCTTGATACTCTCATCCATATTTTTTCGTGAATAAAATAGAGTATGGTCTTTGTAACAAGTTCAGTAAGTGCAATCGCTAATGCCACTCCTGCCGCATCCTCTCCTAGGATCGAGCCTGAAATGAAAAAAGTAATAGCTGTGGCAAAAATTCTCCATGATACTGTCTTATAAATAAGATCCCTATTTTGTATTTGCTTGTCTTTCCATACATATTGCCATATTCTTTCATGGATGTAGTATATGACTAGCTTCAGAGGCGTTTCTATCATCATTATCCATAGCGATGCCTCTATCTTAGGTGTTCCATAAGCAATCCATGTAACAATAAGTGCAACTAGAAATGTATCTATCATCGCTACTCCTCGCCACGACAAACCTTTTATGAATGACCTTAAATGTGACTCCCGTGGATATGGTCTTGACACTGGTTTAGTTTACAGCTACTTTATTCTGAACTATGCCTCTTCCTATACTCTCATAGTGAAATCCTTTTTCTTTCATTCTATCTAAATCGTATAGGTTTCTACCATCAAATATGATTGGTTCCTTCAGCAACTCTTTCATCACTTTGAAACTTGGTGCTCTAAATGCACTCCATTCTGTTACTATAGCTAATGCATCTGCTTCAATCAATGCCTCGTATTGATCTGAAGCAAATTGGATTTTATCGCCAAACATTTCTTTTACATTTGCCATTGCTTCAGGATCAAAAGCTTTGATTTTGGCTCCTGCTTCTAATAATCCTTTAATAATGTATAATGCTGGTGCCTCCCTAATGTCGTCGGTATTCGGTTTGAATGCCAAGCCCCACATGGCAATGGTTTTACCTGTTAGGTCATTGCCCAATTTATTTTTGATTTTTTTGACCAGCACACTTTTTTGAACATTATTAACGGACATGACTGATTTCAAAATTTTAAAATCATATTCATTTTCTCCTGCTGTTTTAGCTAAAGCTTGTACATCTTTTGGGAAACAGCTTCCTCCATATCCTACGCCTGGAAATAAAAATCTCTTTCCAATTCTGGAATCACTTCCCATCCCAATTCTTACTTTATCTACATTGGCTCCTACTTTTTCGCAAAGATTGGCAATTTCGTTCATGAATGTAATTCTTGTTGCCAAGTAAGAGTTTGCAGCATATTTTGTCATTTCTGCAGAACGTTCATCCATAAAAATTATTGGATTTCCTTGTCTGACAAAAGGATTGTAGAGTTGCTTCATTAATTTGATGGCTTTCTCAGACTTTGTTCCTATAACTACCCTATCTGGCTTTAGGAAATCATCAACAGCAACCCCTTCTCTAAGGAACTCTGGATTTGATACTACATCAAATAAATTTTCATCCAGATTTGCCGCTAGTGCAGCATGAACTTTTTCTGACGTACCTACTGGTACTGTACTTTTGTCTACAATTACTTTATAATCTTCTACTATATGGGACAAGTCTTTTGCTACACCTAAAATATAAGACAAATCTGCAGAGCCGTCTTCACCTGGAGGAGTTGGTAAAGCTAAAAAGATGATTTGTGCGTCTTTTATTGCATCTTTAAGATTTGTTGTGAAGTGTAATCGTCCTTGTTTTGTATTTCTCTCGAACAAAAGTTCCAAGCCTGGTTCATAAATCGGAACCTCGCCATTCTTCATTCGATTTACTTTTCTTTCATCAATGTCTACGCATATAACATTGTTTCCTGTTTCAGCAAAACAGGTTCCTGTTACCAACCCTACATAACCTGTACCTACAACTGCAATATTCATATTAACTTGATTTTGGATAAGGCTTCGCCTTTGAAAAGTCACAACTTTTCTGTTCTAATTTGAATAAATTATTATGTATCTAGTACGCTGGATTCGAATTTCTTCTTATTTTTCTAAGTAGTTTTGAGTCTACTTCCATCAAAAGAAAATAATTCAAACAATCCAGCTTTACTTTCAATTTCTTTTTGTTGTTTTTCTGAATTAACACACCTTTCAAGCCTGTTAGATTTCCTGAGATTATTTCTATTTCGTCTCCTTCGGATATTGATTCGTTATCTATTTCCAGATTTTGGAATTCACCTGTTATTCTTTTTAATAAATCGATTTCTTTTTCTGGTATTGAGATCAAATTTTTTGAAAATCGCACAAAGTTAACCACATTTTCAGTTTCTAATACTTTTATGTATTGAGATTTCGTGATCTTTACGAATAAATAACAATTAATAAGGGGTAATTCTACCTCTCTTACCTTCCTTTCCCATTTTCTGATGACTTTGTTTATTGGTAGGTAGGCTTGTACACCTTTTCTTTCCAAGGCTGCCCTGACGAGTTTTTCCCTTTTATACCTCGTCTGTATTGCAAACCATTTTGGTTCTTTTGTTTCTAAATGATTTTCGTAACCTTTTTGCGTCTGCACCTCTTTTGTGATTTTTGACTGTCAATGTGGGAAGAAGTAACTTTTTGAAACACCCTGTGAAATTTATTAATCCTATCTTACTTCTTACCCACACTGAAGTCTTTAATCTTTAGACCATAATAATAATGGTTCTGGATTAAATTCTTTAAAATCTACTTTTTCTTCTTCTTTTGGTTGATAAATAAGATATCTTATTTTTCTATCGACCATATCTTCTGCCTTGTCAATTAAGTTCAATAGATATACTTTATCTATATTGCCTATGAATATCAAGTCTATAATCTTACTATCGAGCCCTCTTGAAAAGTCTCCTACTAAATAGACTTTTTCTAATTCCCCTAATTTGTTGATCACATTTTCAATAATGCTATCCAGACCTATATATTTCAATAAGATTTTATGGATTTCATCAAAAAGAGGATGCTTTTGGTTGGCTTTGAAATATTTTCTATTCCCTTTCATAAAGGAACTTAACATTCCTGCTTTTTCAAATCGATTCAATTCTAGTCTTATAGAATTGGTTGATTCACCAAATTCACCTTCCAATCCTCTTAGGTAGGCTGTTGTATTGCTGTTTAAAAAGAATTTAAGCAACAATTTTACTCTTGTTTTAGATGATATTAGTGTTTCTATCATAATTGAGTAACAAAATTACTCAATAGTGTCGTTTTACCAAACTCATTTCTGTTTTTTCGATTTTTTTAACAATTGCTACCACTACTTAAGTTTTTTCTTTTCGCTTTGCGAAAAGAAAAAACCCCCGGGTTAACATTATAACCCGAGAGTTGAATCAAAAAAACAGCAATAA
>JAHDDR010000083.1 GCA_020629255.1 Saprospiraceae bacterium
CCCACTGAAACACGGGGGTCGTATCCAGAATGGATACGGCCCCCTTTTTTTGTTGGAGATACCTAGTAGTGCCAATCTTTATTATGGAAAATATTAGAAAAATAGTCTCTCAAAATTATTCTTCTTTACGTATTAGCAAGATTCAAAAATTAGAAGGCTACGAAACGGAGAATTATAAACTTACGAACGACCAAAGTCAGCATTTTATCTTAAAAATACAAGATAACGAAAACAGGTTGAGACTTCTTTCTGAACATCATATACTGAATGAATTATCAAATAATATAAAATTGTTTGATATTCCCCATCCTATAAAAGGAAGTTCAAAAGAGACAGTAATAGAGATAGGGGAGGGAGTTTTTATTAGACTATTATCTTTCGTCGAAGGAGCGTTTTTATATGAAGTAAGCCATTCAGAACAATTATTAAGTTCATTGGGCCACTTTTTAGGAAAGCTTGATGAACAATTGCTTCTTTTGGAATCTTACAATATAGAAAATCAAAGAATACGATGGGATAATCGATATGCTTTAGATAATGAACCTTATTTAGAGTATATAAATGATCTTTCTAAGAGAAAATTAGTTGAATATTTTTTCTTACAGTTCAAGAGTTTTGTATCACCAAAATTAGCTTATTTGAGAAAAAGTATCATTCATAATGATGCGAATGATAGAAATGTTTTAACTCAAGATGGGCGAGTAAGTGGGATTATTGACTTTGGGGATATGTGTTACACCCAACTTATCAACGAATTAGCAGTTGCTCTACCTTATGTATTGTTTGATAAGGAAGATCCTGTTCAAGCAGCATGTTTAGTCGTTAATGGGTACAATGATGTTTTGCCTTTGGAAAAGAAGGAATTGGAATTGTTATATTATCTGATAGCCATCCGATTGTGTATTAGCGTATGTAATTCGGCATATCATGTACAAAAGAACCCTGATAATAAGAATTACATCTCAATAAGTGAGGAACTGGCATGGTCCCTACTTAAAAAATGGATTTCAATAAATCCAATAGCCGCTGGAAATGCCTTTAAGGAGGCTTGTGGCTATGATATAGAAACAATTTCACTCGAAAATTCGCTCAAGAGAAGATATCAATTTATCAGTAAATCGATGTCTATTAGTTATAATCGACCCATTGAAATGTCTGGAGCCGCTTTTCAATACATGTATTCTGCTGATGGAGAATCGATACTAGATGCATATAACAATATTCCTATTGTTGGACATTGTCACCCTACTGTTGTTCGGGCAGGACAAGAGCAGATGGCTCTCCTAAATACGAATACTAGATATATCTATGATATTCTACATCAATATTCAGAAAAATTAATAGATACTTTTCCGCAAGAACTCGATAAAATATTTTATGTGAATTCTGGTTCTGCGGCTAGTGATTTAGCTATTCGCTTGGCATTGACTCATGCTAAAGGAGAAGCAATTGTTGTTTTGGAAAACAGTTATCATGGAAACACCCAATTAGGTATAGACATTAGTTCGTACAAATTTGATGGTCAAGGAGGAAAGGGGGATAAGGAATTTATCATCAAGCTGCCTATGCCTGACTTATATCGAAAGGGGGGGCGAAATGAAAATGGTATTCAATTAGCCATAGAGGCTATTAATATCATAAAAGCATCAGGTAAAAAAGTTGCTGCATTCATTGCAGAACCCATTATGGGGTGTGGAGGCCAAGTCCCTTTACCTAGGGGATATTTGAAAACGGTTTTTGATTACGTTAGGAAGCAAGGAGGCGTTTGTATTGTTGATGAAGTTCAAATCGGTTTTGGAAGAGTAGGAACCCATTTTTGGGGCTTTGAACAACATGATGTAATTCCTGATATAGTAATTTTAGGGAAACCAATGGGGAATGGGCATCCAATGGGAGGTGTAGTTTGTACTAAAGAGGTCGTATCTTCTTTTGAAAATGGGATGGAATTTTTTAGTTCATTTGGAGGGAATTCGGTGAGTTGTGCTATTGGTTTATCTGTACTGGAAGTTTTGGAAGAGGAAAAGCTACAAGAAAATGCATTAAAAGTAGGTAGCTATATCATGAAAGAACTGAGAGGGATGCAATCCATATTTCCAATAATTGGAGATGTACGGGGTTCGGGTTTGTTTTGGGGAATGGAATTGGTTTCGGATCCTGAATCAAAAAATCCGGGGACAATTTTGGCTAAGAAATTAAAAAATCATCTAAGAGCAAAAAGTATCTTAGTCGGAACGGATGGTCCTTTCAATAATGTGATAAAAAGCAAACCTCCCTTGTGCTTTGATATGGATAATGCAGATGAATTACTAGAAAAAATCCATCTTTGGCTTAAAAAAAATGGCTGAGTTTTGAAACCCAACCATTCACCCTATAAATTAAACTATCGTGTAAAATATTGATTATAACTGGAAGGTGTAATTGGCTTTAAGTGTCATGTAAAGGTTTCTTACAGTATCTTCTAAGACATAATCTTCAGTGAAAATGGAACGAAGGCCAGAAGAAATTCTGAATCCACACTCAATGTTGTTATAAATTTGATAATTAACACCTGTATTCACTCCATAATCCCACTTGTTAATAAAAGCACTTTCATCACTAAATTCATCCTCAATAGCAAGGAAATTATTGCCTACTATTCCAGATGCTAAAACTTTATGGCTTCCATTTAATAAATAAGAAAGATAACTACCTCCTAATACCTTCCATTTTTTGCTGAACTGATAAAGTACAACAATAGGTACTTCTAAATATTTATTACTGAATTCACCTTTTACTGTACCATTAAAATAAGTATCTAAAGGCTCAGTATAAGGTAAATACGTTCCATCGGCTAAAGTAATTCCTTCAAGAGTATAATCTTGATCATAAGTTGGAGCTTGATAAGTCGCTTTCTTAACCCTATATGCCAAGCCAAGCTGAAGACCTATTTTTTGATTGAAGTTATAACGTCCAAAAACTCCAATATGTAAACCAAAGCCTGGGCTCCCCTTGGGATCATTCAAAGTAAGGGATACATCATTAGGAGCTGTTCCAACGGTAATAGTAGAACCTTTTTCAGATGGTCCGATAGGAGTTCCATACAAAATGCCGACATCGGTTCCAAATATAAATTTGGATCGTTTTGGAGCATTACCTTCATCCTGTGAAAAGAGAAAAGTAATATTGAGAAATATCACAAATATTAATAGTAAGATCTGTTTCATATTGCCAAATTTTATTCTTAAATAAGAGATAAATTGATTTAGTAATTACCTAGAAACAAGTATTCATGATAATTGTTTTTGTTCTAGGTGAAATAGCTAAAACCTTATTTGTTTAGGTTATTTTAGAAACAATTTCTTAAGAATTTTTACCAAAGATAATAAAAAAACAAAAAAGGGGAATTAGATTGCTAATTCCCCTTTTATAAATAGATATAAAATACAATAAACCTATTGAATAACAAAAGTACCTAAGTGAAGCACTTCATTAGATGATTCATCTTGAATGGTATACTGGTAGAGGCCATTGTTCCAATTTGACACATCTAAAGAGTAATTGTCAGAATTATTGATTTCCTTGGATAAAATACTTCTTCCATCGAAAGAAAATATGCTTAAAACAACTTCTCTTTCTTGATTGAATTTAAACTGGATATCTTCATCTTCTGAAGAAGGATTAGGAAATACTGTTGCTGAAAACTTGTTATTCGATACGTTTTCAGTAGGTGTTGAACACTTGAAAAGCTCAATATCATCTATATACAAAGTATTACCTACTTGTCCTTGGAAGATATCTCCCCGGGCACTAGATGCAAATACAATAGTAATAGATTCGGGAGCTTCCGAAGATTCATAATCGAAAGGTAGTACCAATTCTGTCCATTCGGATTGGGCATCATAAACCTTAGTGTATGCAGTAGCAATCCTAGTTTCGTTGTTTGCCCCTTTCTCTAAATAACAATATATTTCAGCAGAATCCCCTTGTATAGGTTCATACTTATACCACACTCTAAAATAGTCAGGAGTTTCTGTGAAAGGTTTTCCAAACTCTACACTTTCTAAAGGATTAGCTGGATTAGGGTTGAATGTACCACTAAATAAAGTTGCTGCGGTCAATAAACCTGCAGTAGTAGTAGTTAATTTAGCGGCATAGTTTCCTGAGTGGGCATCAGTGACCTTTAGTACATTGGGTTCATTGGATAATGGATTGATGTCCACAATTTTATTGGTAGTATCCCAAAAATCACCTGTAGGATCCTCGTAACTACCTTCGCTAGCCCAATTTTCAAGGCCACTATTGTCTAAAGGAATAGGAATCTCAGTACTACATTGCCCAAAAGAAGTAATAGAACATGAAATAATTAGGGTTAAACTAATGAATAATGATGTAAAATCTTTCATAGAAATCAAATTTGTTAATATGCAAAACTACTGTTTTATAATAAAAAACATCATTCAAAGATGTTAAAATATCAAGAAACCATATAGTAATATTTTGACAATTTGGCGGAAAAAATAGTTTGCGAATGACAAAATTTCTGGAATTATAAGTGGAAATAGATTTGGTCAATATTTTGATGGATTCTAAAGAAAACAATTATCTTCAAGGCGGTAAAAGAAGCCTTGTTTGCAAATTCTTAAAAAAACGAAATGACATTAGATATATTTACGAATAAAGCCCAAGATGCGATACGCCAAGGTCAAGCCCTAGCTTCTGCAATAGGACAACAAGAAGTCTCATTGGCTCATTTCATCAAAGGAATTTTGGAAGTAGATGAACATGTGGCAGAATTCCTCTTTAAAAAATGTGATGTTGATATGAATCACTTGGTTGGGGAACTGAATGCCATTATTCAGAAAACTCCAAAAGTTTCTGGAGATGGTGCTGGGAAGCAATACCCTAGTAAAGACGCCAATAAAGCCTTTGCAAAGGCAAAATCCTTGATGAAAGAATGGGGTGATGAATTTATTGCACTCGACCTAATTCTACTTGGGGTTTTGAAAGGGAGTAGTCCCACGGCAAAGGCATTGAAAGCCTTGGGAGCTACAGACAAGAAGATGGAAGCCGCTATCAAAGAATTGAGGAAGGGGCGTAGAATTACCGATCAAGGAGCTGACAACCAATATAATGCCCTTAAGAAATTTGCGGTGAATCTGACTGGAAGAGCCGCAGAAGGAAAGTTGGATCCCATTATTGGTCGGGATGAAGAAATCCGTCGGATTTTGCACATCCTTTCTAGGAGGAAAAAGAACAATCCTCTGGTCATCGGTGAAGCAGGTGTGGGTAAAACAGCCATCGTAGAAGGCATTGCTTGGCGTATTGTCAACCAAGATGTTCCTGAAAATCTAAAGAGCAAAGAAATCTTTACCTTGGATATGGCAGGATTGATTGCCGGAGCGAAATATAAAGGAGAATTCGAAGAACGGTTGAAAGCGGTTATTAAAGAAGTAACCGATTCGAACGGACAAATCATTTTGTTTATTGATGAAATCCATACATTAATTGGTGCCGGCGGTGGTGGTGGTGCCATGGATGCGGCGAATATTCTAAAACCGGCTTTAGCTCGTGGAGAATTGAGAACCATCGGAGCTACTACATTGGATGAATATCAAAAATATTTTGAAAAGGACAAGGCTTTGGTTCGTCGATTCCAAACGGTTGTAATTGATGAACCGAGTGTGGAAGATACCATTTCCATTTTACGGGGATTACAAGAAAGATACGAAGTATATCATAAAATAGAATTGTTGGATGAAGCCCTTGTAGCTGCAGCAGAATTATCCCATCGTTATATTTCTGATCGATATTTACCAGATAAGGCGATTGATTTAATTGACGAATCCGCAGCTAAACTTCGTTTGGAATTAGATTCTGTTCCAGATGAAATTGATGAGCTGAGCCGTAAAATCCGACAATTAGAAATTGAACGGGAATTCATTAAACGAGAGAAAAGTCAAGGCAAAAAACTTAAAGCTTTAAATGAACAAATTGCCAACTTACAAGGTGACTTGGATAATATGACGGCTCGTTGGCAGAACGAAAAGGAAATCGTAGAGCGGATGCAAAATGCCAAAGAGCAAATCGAAACTTTGGAAATCGAAGCCGATAAGGCAGAACGGGAAAGTGATTTTGAAAAAGTGGCAGAAATCCGTTATGGAAAAATAAAGGGATTGGAGAAAGAATTAACAGATGCTGAAAATGAACTTCATAATTTGCCCGAAGAGAACCGCTTCACCAATGAGCAAGTAACAGCGAATGACATCGCTGAGGTCGTGGCTCGTTGGACGGGTATCCCCGTTGCCAAAATGCTACAAAGCGAAAAAGATAAATTGCTCCGTTTAGAGGATGAAATCGGCAAACGGTTAATCGGACAAAGAGCGGCAGTAGTTGCTGTTTCGGATGCGGTGAGAAGAAGTCGGGCAGGTTTACAGGATGGGAATCGCCCAATCGGGTCGTTCATTTTCCTAGGACCTACTGGAGTAGGAAAAACGGAGTTGGCGAAAGCATTAGCGGAGGTTTTGTTCAATGATGAAAATGCCATTACCCGAATTGATATGAGTGAATTCCAAGAAAGGCATTCTGTAAGTCGATTGGTGGGAGCACCTCCGGGATATGTGGGCTATGATGAAGGCGGTCAATTAACCGAATCGGTGCGGCGTAGACCTTACTCCATCGTTTTACTCGACGAAATCGAGAAGGCTCATCCAGATACTTTCAATATTTTATTACAAGTGTTGGATGATGGCCGCCTAACGGATAATAAAGGTCGTGTAGCAGATTTCAAAAACACCATCATTATTATGACCTCGAATATGGGGGCGGATATTATCCTGGATAATTTCGAGGATTTACAAGAAATGGAGGATAAGAAAGGTGAAATCATCAAGGCGACAGAAGAAGAGGTATTTGATTTGTTGAAGGATGAATTGAGACCTGAATTCTTGAATCGTATTGATGAAAAAATCATGTTCCAACCTTTGACGAAAGAGGAAATCAAAAAGATTTTGGTCTTATTATTCCGTAAGGTGAAGAAAATGATGGGCAAGCAAGAAATGCAAATTGATATGACCGATAAAGCCAAAGATTTATTGGGCGATTTGGGGTATGACCCACAGTTCGGTGCTAGGCCGATGAAGCGGGTTTTACAAAAAGAAGTTGTGAACGAATTATCCAAACATGTACTCTCTGGTAAATTTGGTCCTGGGGATCACATCATGATCGATGCCGATAAAGAAGGCTTGGTGTTTAAGGAAAAGGAGAAGAAGAAGGAAAAGAAAAAAGAGGAAGTGAAAGAAGAAGAAAAGAAGAAATAAAAAAAAGCGGATGGTTTACCATCCGCTTTTTTTTATCCCTTCTTTTTCAAATGCTCCAAGAAAGCCAAGAGTTCTATTTCATCAAAGAATAAAACTTCCCTCGGTTTGGAGCCTCGGGCAGGGCCAACAATGCCCATCGCTTCAAGTTGATCCATAATACGACCGGCACGGTTATACCCCAGTTTCATGGTACGTTGGAGCATGGAAGTGGAACCGGACTGCTTTTGAACCACCATTCGGGCAGCATCTTCGAAATGTTCATCCAATTCGGATAATTTGAGACCTGATGCACCATGTTCGTCATCGTCTGTATGGAACTCGGGAAGGAAATAAGGTTCTGGATATCCTTGTTGTTCACCAATGAAATCGATTACTTTTTCGACTTCTGGAGTATCAACAAAAGCACATTGTAGCCGAATCAAATCGGAACCGACAGAAAGGAGCATATCCCCTTGTCCAATTAATTGATCCGCTCCTCCTGTATCCAAAATGGTTCTGGAATCAATTTTAGAAGTTACTTTAAATGCCAGACGAGCCGGAAAGTTCGCTTTGATAACACCCGTAATGATATTAACGGAAGGACGTTGGGTCGCAATAATCAAATGAATACCAATGGCACGTGCTAATTGTGCCAAACGGCCAATCGGAAGTTCCACTTCCTTGCCGGCAGTCATGATCAAATCAGCAAACTCATCAATCACCAAAACAATATAAGGTAAGAATTTATGTCCTTTTTGTGGATTCAATCGTCGGTCAACAAACTTGGCATTGTATTCCCTCAAATTTCTCGCATGAGCCTTCTTCAATAACTCATACCGTTGGTCCATCTCTATACAAAGAGAATTCAAAACACTGACCACTTTATTGGTTTCAGTAGTAATGGGTTCATCCTCTCCAGGGAGATAACTTAAGAAATGATTTTCGATTTTTGAGTAAGGAAATAATTCTACCTTCTTAGGGTCAATCAAAACAAATTTAACTTGGCTCGGATGCTTTTTATACAAAAGCGACATCAAAACCGTATTGATACCTACCGATTTACCTTGACCCGTTGCACCGGCAATGAGCAAGTGGGGCATTTTAGCCAAATCAGCTACAAACACCTCATTCGAAATGGTCTTACCCAAGGCAATCGGCAAATCCATTTTAGCAAATTTGAATTTTTCCGAATGTAGGACTTCCTTCAAGGAAACGATTTGCTTATGTTTATTGGGTACTTCAATACCGATGGTTCCCTTACCAGGGATGGGGGCAATGATACGAATACCTAAAGCCGCCAAACTCAAGGCGATATCGTCTTCTAAATTTTTAATTTTAGAAATACGAACACCAGGAGCCGGAACAATTTCATATAAAGTAACCGTAGGGCCAATGGTCGCCTTGATTTTAATAATCTCAATCTTGTAATTCAATAAAGTCTCAATAATTTGATCTTTATTTCTTTCCAGTTCCGCCCGATCAATTTCTACTTTATGTTCGTTGTAATCTTCCAACAAACTTAGGGTAGGATGTTCGTATAAGGAAAGATCCAATGTTGGATCATAAGGTTCGCTGTGTCGTTTGTTTTCTTCTTGAACGGATAAAGGTCCTTGTGGGATGGGGTTGGAATTCGCATTGTTCAAAGGCGTTTCGATCTCCAATTCACCTTCTCCTTTTTTCAGGCTACTGGGTTTGGTCGGTTTTTTCTCATCGTCCTTCAGTTCGAATTTGAGTTGTTCTCCTCGTTCTACTGGATCCGTAGGTTGGAGCCCGCCATCCCCTTTGAGTTGACCTTCGTTTTTATCAAAGTTCTCTTTGAATGTGGGTTTCAAGGTTTCTACATCCAATTCGAGATTATCTGGATTTATATCTGATTCAACGGTATCGAAATCACCTGTTTTTCTTCTGAGGGCTGCTTTCTTTTTACCATAAATCAGGTTTTGGAAATAATTCTGAATTTCATATCCCAATTTGGAAGGCGTCAAATCCTGAAGAGCCGGATTGAAATTCCAAACAAATAAGAAGATAAGAAAGACCAAGAAAAGAACAATGGTTCCGGCTTTGCCCACAAATTTGGATAACCACTGACTCACTCCTTCTCCGACGGCACCGCCCCACGGGAACATGGCTTCGGGGCCGGCAAAGAATTCGAATATGATAGATAATAAAACAGTAATCAATACCAGATTTCGAATGGCTTTCCAAACTTTATTGAAAGGTGTTCTCTTAATGGTGGCTAATCCACTTATGGTTAGAAGAATCACAAAGAGGTAAGAAGGAAGTCCGAAGAGCCATCTGAAAAAGAAATCAGAAACCAGCACCCCAAGTCTTCCCAACCAATTGTCAACCTCTTTGCCAGAGGTCATAAGAAAAGCCCATCCGCCACCGGATAGAAAATGTTGATCATGCTTCCAAGTAAATAGATAGGACGTAAAGGCGATGAACAGGTATAGAGCAAAGAAAAGTAGAAGTACTCCGAAAAGTTTGGGAACGCGTTCGTCATTCAGCCCCATTTTGAAAGAGAGTTGCCGTTTGTTTTTTCTCCGCTTTTTGGCCATTAGAATAGTAAGGTGATTAAGAAAGGATTCTAAATCCTAGTATGTTTATTAAATAAAAAACAAAAATATATATTCTTTTCATGAATTGCGAACAAAGTGCAAACAAAAAAGGTACAGATAGTGGGAGGGAAGGTGATAAAAATAAAAAAACCGGCACTGTATCCCACAATGCCGGCCCATATCTATTAACTAACCTGTTGTTTTAAGGAGTAAATTCTATATGACACCTTATTTCAATATGTTATACGTCCATAATTTTGGTTTTGATGCGTTAAATGGGATTTTTAAGATAAGCTTAACGATATATTCGATGAAGGGATATAAATAATGCTTTTAAAACCCTTTTGATATTTCTTTCACTTTCGCATAGAGCAGTTCGGTGTCTCCAGGCCTGAACCTTTTTTTATGCCACAAGATTTCACCATCCTTACCGAAAATGAAAATTTGGGGAAGTCCATTCAACTGTCCGGGAATGACAAGGCGATATTCCTTGAACATATCCCAATACACTTCGAAATTGTATTGTTCCTTTTCGGCAATTTCTTTTATCCGGTGTTTATTCTTTGGGAAATCAGTCGAAATAGCGACGAATCTGAAATCAGTTTCCTCTCTCCATTTAGGATAATTGGCGGTCATTTCTCGCAATTCCTTTTTGCAAGGACCACAAGTCGTTAACCAAAAAGAAACGACTAAAGGAGCATCTATTCTTTGGAATACATCAGAAGATAAAGCAACCTTGTCGTTCAACGTAGCCAAACGGATATCATAAGGAAATTCTTGAGCAACCTTTCTGGATGGATTTCTTTCCTCGTTTAATTTGGAAAGGGGAATGGCATTCTCCAAAGGATCGAATTTTAACCCATAAGGATAAGATTTGCAACCAGAAAGAGAGGCAAAAAAGAATAGTGTAAATGTCAAGTAAATCAAAGTTCTCATAATCTAGGATGCCACAAGGATTATACCATAGAAAAGGAATTGTTACAGACGAAAACAAAGAACAGATAAAGTCTAGAAAATTAACGGACTCTTTTTCATTCCCTCCTTAAAAATCCGTAACTTCGTCATCATTGAGAAAACCAATTCCTTCTGGTTCCTTTTCAGAAGGATTGAGCAGCAAGAACAAGACTAGATTTAATCAACCAATGATACTCTTAGCGAGTTATTATCATCAAACAAGTGAGAGGATTTGTTTGACCGCTTGTTGTATATAAATACGAAAGATTGAGATGCCAGAATTCTTACACTTACATAGCCATACACAATATTCTTTATTGGATGGAGCATCCGAAATCGGAGCCATGATGGAAAAAGCCGCCGCCGATGGACAAAAAGGCGTCGCCTTAACCGATCATGGAAACATGTTCGGAGCGTTCAAATTTGTAGCTGAAGCGAACAAACATGGCATTAAACCGATAGTAGGATGTGAATTTTATTTGGTAGAGGATAGACATCATAAAACATTTTCAAGGGCGAAAGGAGAACGGGACAACCGATTTCACCAATTATTATTAGCCAAAAATCGGAAAGGATACGAAAACCTCTGTAAACTATGTTCTATCGGCTTCATAGAAGGTTTATATTCCAAATTCCCTCGTATCGATAAGGAAATATTAGTACAACACACGGAAGGAGTCATCGCCACATCTTGTTGTATTGGGGCAGAAATTCCCCAAGCGATCATGAAGGGGCAATTGGATAAAGCAGAAGAGTTATTGAAATGGTGGTTGGATGTCTTTGGAGAAGATTTCTACATCGAATTACAACGTCATAGAGGCTTAGAGAATATAGATGGCTTAGGCATCAGCCAAGAAGACATTAATCAGCAATTGCTTCTTTTGGCCAAAAAATACAATGTGAAAGTCATTGCAACCAATGATACCCATTATGTAGAAGAAGATGACGCTGCTCCCCACGATATTTTATTGTGTGTGAATACAGGTTCCTTGTTGGAAGATCAAAAAAGGTTCAAATTCCCCAGTTCGGATTTCTATTTCAAGACCCAAGCTCAGATGAACCAACTCTTTGCCGATGTTCCCGAATCCATCGCTAATACCATGGAAATCTATGACAAGGTAGAACCTCTGACCTTGGCTCGGGATGTCCTTTTACCCGCATATCAGATTCCGCAACAATTTAAAACCCAAGACGAATATTTACGGCACATCACATTCGAGGGAGCAAAGGCGAGATACGGAACCATCACGCCCGAAATCAAAGAACGCTTGGATTTCGAATTGGATGTTATCCAAAAATCGGGATACCCCGGATATTTCCTCATTGTACAAGATTTTACCTCCGAAGCCAGAAGGATGGGCGTTTCGGTGGGACCGGGGCGGGGTTCGGCAGCCGGTTCAGCGGTGGCATATTGTACGGGTATTACGAATGTAGATCCTATTAAGTACGATTTACTTTTCGAGAGATTCTTGAATCCGGAAAGGGTATCCATGCCGGATATCGATATTGATTTTGATGATCATGGTCGACAAAAAGTTATCGATTATGTGATAGATAAATATGGTCGGAACCAAGTAGCCCAAATCATTACCTATGGAACCATGGCGGCGAAGTCCTCCCTGCGGGATGTGGGTAGAGTTATGGATATTCCCTTGCCCGAAGTAGATGCAGTGGCGAAGTCATTTCCCCTAGATTTGAGTGCCACACTTCGGAAGGTTCTAGCAGACGATGGCGTACAACCCAAGTTGTACAATAAAATGAATAGTGATGACAAGGAAGCTGCCCGTAAATTCAGGCAGATGTCAGAACAGCAGGATCATATCGGGCAAATGATCCGTACGGCTAGAAAATTAGAAGGCTCCATCCGAAATACGGGAATTCATGCTTGTGGAGTGGTTATTACTCCCGATGAAATCACCAAATATGTTCCCGTAAAAACGGATAAGGCATCAGGTATGTTGGTGTCCCAATTCGATAACAGTGTTGCCGAAGATGCAGGACTCTTGAAAATGGATTTCTTAGGTTTGAAAACCTTGACCATCATCAAGGATGCTGTCCGTATGATCAAGGAGAATCATGGTATTGAGATAGACCCTGAAAAAGTGCCTTTGGATGATGGACCCACCTATCAATTGTTCCAAAAAGGATATACGACGGGTGTATTCCAATACGAGTCGCCCGGAATGCAAAAACACATGAAAGCGCTAAAACCTACGGCTTTCGAAGACTTGATTGCTATGAATGCCCTGTATCGTCCGGGACCATTAGAATATATACCTTCATTTATTGCCCGGAAGCATGGTCGTGAAAAAATCACTTACGATCTGGATGCCTGCGAGGAATATCTACAAGAAACCTATGGTATTACGGTTTATCAGGAGCAGGTGATGTTACTGTCTCAAAAACTGGCAGGATTTTCTAAAGGTGAGGCGGACATGCTGAGAAAGGCAATGGGTAAGAAGAAAAAAGCCCTCTTGGATAAGATGTACCCTAAATTTGTAGAAGGGGGAAAAGAACGAGGGCACGATGAAAAAACATTGGATAAAATTTGGAAGGACTGGGAAGCATTTGCTTCTTATGCCTTCAATAAATCGCACTCGACTTGCTATGCTTTTGTGGCTTTTCAGACCGCTTATTTGAAAGCGAACTATCCGGCAGAATTCATGTCGGCGGTTCTTACACATAATAAAAATGACATTAAGACATTAACCAAATATTTGAGAGAGTGTAAAAAAATGTCGATAGAAGTTTTAGGCCCCGATGTTAATGAATCACAATCTGATTTTTCACCGAATAAGGAAGGGAAAATCCGCTTCGGATTATCTGCCTTGAAAGGAGTAGGAGAGGGACCCGTCGAAGCGATCATTAATGATCGAAAAGAAAATGGAGCCTTCACCAATATTTTTGATATGGCTCGCCGTTTGGATTTGAGAACAGTTAATAAAAGATGTTTCGAGAGCTTGGCATTAGGAGGAGGATTGGATTCTTTTGAAGGCATACATCGGGCACAATATTTTGTTCCTTCAGAAAAATATAATTCTTTATTGGAGCATGTTCTTAAATATGGAAATGCACACCAAGGACAACAATCTTCTATGGCGACCTCCTTGTTCGGTGCATCAGAAGATGTGATGATCCCTGAACCGAAAATACCAGATTGTAATGAATGGCCTTTGGTCGAAAAATTAGAAAAAGAAAAAGAAGTAGCAGGTATTTATATTTCAGGTCATCCGTTGGATGACTACGAATTGGAAATTAAAAACTTCACTACATGTACCATAGGTGATATGGAACGGTTCAAGGGGCAGAAAGTGAATATTGGAGGTTTGGTAACCGGAGTTAGGCATGGTATTTCTAAAAAAGGAACAGGTTGGGGAAGGTTCAGTATCATGGATTATAATGATATTTTAGAAATCATGTTGTTTAATGAAGATTATCTGAAATTTAAAGATTTATTGCGTCAAGGAGAAGTGGTATATATCAAGGGACAATATAAACAACGTTGGGGCAAAGAAGAATTCTCGTTAATGGTGAATGATGTAAGGCAAATGGCAACGATAGGTGAAGAATTAACAGATGCCATCACGATTAAAATTCCAATAAATACCATTACGGAACAATTAATTTTTGACATTCAACAATTATGTAAAACCCATAAAGGAAAACATTCTGTTAAGTTTTTATTGATTGATAAAATAAATAAACAAAAATTATCCTTAAGAGCTCCATTGCAAAAAGTAATGGCTGATAATAATTTTGTGCATGCTGTGAAAAATATGGGCTTGGATTATAAATTAAATGCTTAGGAATGAAATTAGAAATAATAAAATATTTTTCACTCTGTATTTGTTTTTCTTTTTTTTTGAATTGTCAAAATAATAAACAAGAAACAAAAGATATAAGTGTAAAGCCTAGTCAAGGAGTAACGACATCAGAAGTACGTCGAGAGGGAAATTCAGCTTTAAAAATATATGATGATTTTTCAAAACTTGAACATCGGTTCCAAACAGAGTCCGATTCGGTTTTTATTATTAATTTTTGGGCAACTTGGTGCAAACCCTGCGTAGCAGAATTGCCCTATTTTTTCGAATTGGAAGAAAAATATAAAAATAAAAAAGTCGGGTTCCTTTATGTGAGTTTGGATTTTAAAAAACAAATCGATAAAAAATTAAAACCATTTTTAGAAAAAAGAGAAATTAAATCAGAAGTCGTTGCCCTAACAGACCCCGATTCTAATACATGGATCGATAAAGTGTCGCCCGAATGGTCAGGAGCAATTCCGGCATCATTTATTTTTTCA
This sequence comes from Saprospiraceae bacterium, assembly GCA_020629255.1. GTDB lineage: Bacteria > Bacteroidota > Bacteroidia > Chitinophagales > Saprospiraceae > JAHDCE01. The sequence goes on from JAHDDR010000083.1 coordinate 15,087, forward strand.
AAAAACAAAAAAGGGTTTTACGAAAAATCCTTCGAGAGTACAGAAGAGTTAGAAGAATTATTAAAAACGTACCTTAATTAAAAATTGTGCGTATATGAAAATATAAATTTCATAAAAATACGATTCAGTGCAGAAAATACTATACCTCCTTTTCATGATTTTGATTTCGGTTTCTTGTAATAATAATACCCAGAGTATAGCAGGGGAGGAGAAAAAGCAAAAACCATATAGAGTTTCCAAAGTCTATTATGAATATGAGAAGATGGAGCATCGACTCCAAGCAGAAGAGAATGACAATACCATTTATGTGGTGAATTTTTGGGCAACATGGTGTGTACAGTGCCGTAAAGAATTACCAGAAATGGTGAAATTGGATGAAAAATACAAGAAAGATAATAACGTAAAAATACTTTTTGTCAATTTGGATGAAGAGGATCGACAACGCTTCGTTAACCCTTTTTTACGGAAATATAATATCAGAGGGGAAGTCATTTCTTTAGTCGATCCCGATCAAGAAAAATGGATCAATGGAATAGAGAAAAGTTGGTCGGGTTCTTTGCCTGGTACATTATTTTTCAAGGGTAAACACCGGAAATTTTATGGTTATCCACTTACCTACGATGAATTGGAACGTAACATCGATTTTATGAAAAATAAATAATTCGTTCATTGTTTTGATGAACAAATAATGTGTCCATACTATGATCTATACTCTCTAATCCGAATAAAGGAAAAACATACAATTTCTAAGGAATTTTGAACCTATATAGAGGCAAGATTAAGCTCCATCTTTGCATTGTAATCAAACGGGAAATTTTCCCAATTTATTAATTATAAACTTTATTACAATGACAAAATTTAATGTTCCTTCAAAGAAAGAGGTGAGTGCTACTAACCAAGCGATCTTCGACAATGTTCAGAAAAGTGTAGGTTTTGTACCTAATATTTTTGCAACGATGGCTTACAGTGAAAATGGTCTGAAAAACTATCTTGATTTTTCTAATGCCAAGTCATCACTTAAAACCAAAGAAAAAGAAGTAATCAATTTGGCCGTAAGCGAAGTCAACCAATGTCAATATTGCCTTTCAGCTCATACTGCAATAGCAAGTATGAACGGATTCTCTGCGGAACAAATTATTGAGTTGAGAACAGGGGTTGCTCCTTTTGATTCCAAGCTTGATGCTCTGGCTAAGTTATCTAGAAATATAACTGAAAAAAGAGGAGCCGTAGACGCTAGTATTATTGATGAATTTTTCTCTGCAGGATGGACGAAGGAAAATTTAGTGGATGTAATCAATCAAATAGGAGAAATTACAATTACGAATTATCTTCATAGAACGACGGAAGTTCCGGTTGATTTCCCTCAAGCTCAAGCATTAACAAGCTATGCATAATCATAAGAATATAAGCAAGTTTATCCATATTCATGTGATGAACTTGCTTGTCTCTTTTCCTTTAGTTACGACTTAATATTAAAAAAATCAGTTAAGATGAACGAAATAAAAATGTATGGAGCAGGTTGGTGTCCTGATTGTAGGAGAGCCAAGAGTTTTTTAAATGAACATGATATCGAATTTGAATATGTTGATGTCGATTTAGATGCCAATGCTACGAAGACTGTAGAGCAGATTAATAAAGGCAAGAGAATAATCCCTACATTAATAATCAATGGCAAAAGCTTGACCAATCCTGACAATTCAAGCTTAGCATCCGCTTTGGGTATCAATCCGAATCATAGAATTATTATGTATGGTGCAAATTGGTGCCCCGATTGCCTTAAGTCAAAAGCTTTTTTGACAGACAATAAAATCAATTTTCAATACATAGAAATAGACAAGGAAGAAAATGCATGGGCTATACCTTTAATCAAAAAAATAAATAATGGAAAGCGGAAGATACCTACCATCTTGATCAATGACGACATTGTTTTAGTTGAACCCAAAAACGAAGAATTGCGACAAGTATTAAAACTACAGGCTTAGCACAAATTTCTGTATCAGGGATTTTTGCTGTAGACGATGTAAGGAAAGGAGCAATTGCCCAAGTTGCTGCTGCAACAGGAGAATGGTATTAGCAAGCTATGGCATTAGAGAATATTTAAAATAGAGATTGCTTTTTGTAAATGGTTTTGTTATAGATTATTAAATCAATTTCAAACAAGTTCCATATATTAAGGGAACAATTCAAAAGAAATATGAAACAATTATATAGTAGCTTTAAAGACAATGATCTATTTATATTAACAGACTTTAAATGCGAACCATCACAAGAATTGTTGCTGAGGCAGGATCTATATAAAATACTTTGGTGTAGGAATGCTGCACCAGAGATTTCAATAGATAACTATCAACTTAAGCTTAAAAAGAATGAAGTTATATTTTGTACTCCGCTTAATGTAATTGATCTACCAGATGAATTAGAAGGATTGGTTTCGTTTGTATTTAACAAAGAGTTTTTTTGTATTCAGACCCATGATGAGCAGGTATCTTGCCATGGGTTTTTGTTTTTTGGTTCCTCTCAACCCGTTACTATTCAATTAAGCCCCACCGATGTACAAAGTTTTAAAGGTATGGTGGCAATGTTTGAAGAGGATCTAGATATCAAAGACCATTTGCAAGGAGAAATGTTGAGATCCATTCTCAAGAGAATGCTAATAAGATCTACCCGGATTGCCAAAGAAGAATTACCACAGCCACAAATCTCTCATAGTCATTTAGACGTGATTAGAAAATATAATATTCTTGTCGAGAAACATTTCAGGGAGTATCATAACGTAAAAGATTATGCTAACCTATTGTACAAATCTCCTAAAACGCTTTCCAATGTCTTTCCAAAGTATACGGATAAATCCCCACTGAAAATCATCAATGAACGTATTCTACTTGAAGCCCGTCGATTACTTATCTATTCTGATAAGTCTACTCAAGAAATATCATTAGAGCTAGGATATAAAGATGCGGGACATTTTTCGAAGTTTTTTAAAAAGCACGAGGGCATGACACCTAGCCTTTTCAAAAAAGAAAGGACAAGGGGTATAAAACAAGTATGAAAATCATTAATAGGCAATAGAATTAAAATACCTGAATTTCTTGTCAAGAAAGGTTGAACCATAGGAAATTCCCTATTCTTATCAGTATTTTAGATTCACGGAACAAATTCTGTGAATTTAAATATGATTGCCTTGATATAAGTATTATTTTTAAGCGAATTCTATTTTTATTCACCGTTAAATCATCAAAATATGAAATCGATATTCCAACTTTGGGCCATTTGTCTTATTTGCCCCCTTGTATTTTTATATGCTTGTGGGGGAGAAACCGGATCAACAGCTGATTCTTCCAATACGAACACCTCGCCACCGGCAAAAGAAGTAAAAAAAGAAGAAAAGAAAAAAGAAAAAGCAGGGTATAAAGTCGGTGATTTGGTCGAAGACTTCGAACTTGAAAATATAGATAACAAAATGGTTTCTTTGGCATCGTTGGGAGATGATGTTAAAGGAGCGACCATTATTTTTACTTGTAATTCTTGTCCCTATGCTGTGATGTATGAAGATCGTTTGGTCGAGTTGGGCAAAAGAG
>JAHDDR010000262.1 GCA_020629255.1 Saprospiraceae bacterium
AAAAATCAAGAACATTTGCACATATCATAATCGTTCGAACAGGGCTGTTTATCCGTAGTTTTTTTCATTTGCTCCATCCTATATTTAGAAGTCCTTTTTTTTGTACATTTACTCTACAAAATATCGTAATTCTATTGTTTTTAAATATTTAAAATATTCCATCTTATTGAACTCTATTATAAAAATATCATCCTTGATTTTAATTACTTCTTTTTTCATTTCTTGCGAACATCGAAATGTCATACAAGAAGAAAAAAGAAGGGCACAAAAAGAAAAAACAAACATCATTATTTTTTATGCGGATGATTTAGGTTACCAACTCGAATGTTATGGTGAAAAAATTGCAGAAACACCCCACATTAATGAATTGGCAAAAAATGGAATGACCTTCAACCAAGCCTATTCTGCCTCTCCGGTATGTAGTCCCAGCAGGGTCGCTTTATTATCCGGACAATATCCGGCAAGGATGGGACACGATTTTAATACAGTAAAAAAAGAACATGCTTTCTCCCCTTTATCCACCACCCTACCCGAGGCATTGCAGAAAGAGGGTTATACGACCGGCATCATCGGCAAATGGCATTTGGGTCATTTTTCAGAAGAACAATTTCCTACGAAAAAAGGCTTCGATTATTTTTATGGCAATAGTGGCAATGTAAATAACGAAAAGCACTATTATTTCGAAGGGACGAATCAATTAAAAAACATATCCTCCCACCCTATTACATCCGATACTTGGGCGAAGAAGGCCGTAGAATTTATAGAAGAAAAAAAAGAAGATCCTTTTTTTCTTTTCTTGTCTTTCAACGCGGTTCATAAACCCTGGGCAACCCAAAAAAGCACACTAAGAAAATATTATCATATACAAAACATTGCTACTCGTCGATTTGCCGCCACATTAGATGAAATGGATCAAGCCATTGGTAGAGTTATGGCAAAATTAAAACGGGATGGTATGGAAGAAAATACACTTATTTTTTTTCTGAGTGATAATGGTTTTGCATTCACCAATGAAAAACTCAAGAATAAAAATTTAAAAGGGGGGAAATGGAATTTATTCGAGGGAGGTATCCGAATTCCTTTTATTGTCCAATGGAAAAATAAAATTCAAAAAAATATTATTAGTGATATACCTATTATACAAACCGATATTTTCCCTACTATCCTACATGCTATTGAAGGAGATACCGCTTTGTATTCTTCATCTGATGGAATGAATTTAATGCCGTTATTATTGGGAGAAAAATATGGTTTGGGTCAACGGTCTTTTTATTGGAGATTCGGAAAACAATGGGCCATCCGGCAGGGTGTTTGGAAATTGATACAAGTAGATCCAGAACAAGAAAAACCCTTGTTGTTCCAATTAGAAAAAAATCCGGATGAAGGAGAAAATGTAGCACATATTTTTCCACATGTGGTAGATAAATTACAGGAAAAATGGAAAACATGGAATGAAGAAATGCCTAATTCTCACTGGTATGATGGCCGGTCTGATACGAAGTGGAGGGAAAATTAGTTGATTTATTCATTTTTGCCTTGATGCAAAAACGAATCAAAAAAATCAAGGCTGTATTCATTTTTTAACACTACAAAAGTTTGAAAAACCTAAACACAAAAAAACTCGCTTTTATCATCCGAACTCTATTCCAAATTCATCCATTCTATACATCATCATTTTTCCCACACGGACTACCCGCTCAAACAATATTGTGTTCTTTACGGTTTTTCTGCTCTTTTTCCGTTAAAATGAATAAGGCCAAAACCTACTAAAATAAAAGGAAATTAGAATGAAAGACAAATAGCTATTTCACTTTGGTATGATGATCGGTCTGATACGAAGTGGAGGAAAAATTAGTTGATTTATTCATTTTTGCCTTGATGCAAAAATTAGATTTATAGATTTAGGAATGACGAATTAATAAGTGTTTGGTTAAATCTATAAATCTAATTATCTAAGAATCTATAACAACCACCTATCACACCATCGTTTCTTCATACAAAGGGAATTTTTTCATATACTCATTTACTTCACCCCTCACTTTTAGAATGACCTCCTCCTTATCATGATTCATTAAAACCTCATCAATCCAATCCACAATTTTACGAGCATCATTTTCTTTCATTCCCCTTGTGGTAATGGCTGCCGTTCCTACACGTATACCCGACGTTACAAAAGGAGATTGGGTATCAAAAGGAACCATATTTTTATTGACGGTAATATCCGCTTCCACCAATGCTTTTTCTGCAATTTTACCGGTAATGTTTTTATTCCTTAAATCAATCAACATTAAATGATTATCCGTTCCATCAGAAATAATATCATAACCTTTTTCTACAAAAGCATCCGCCATAGCCTGTGCATTTTTTATCACTTGCTCCCCATATGTTTTGAAGGAAGGATCCAATGCTTCACCAAAGGCAACGGCCTTTGCCGCAATTACATGCTCCAAAGGACCACCTTGCATGCCCGGAAAAACTCCGGAGTTTAAAATGGCCGACATTTTAATCGGATTTCCTTTTTTCGTTTTTCTGCCCCAGGGATTATCAAAATTCTGCCCCATCATGATCAAACCTCCTCTTGGACCTCTAAGCGTTTTGTGAGTGGTCGTCGTTACGATATGGCAATGTGGCATTGGGTCGTTGAGCAAACCGACTGCTACCAATCCGGCGGGATGAGCAATATCCGCCAACAACAAAGCTCCTACCTTATCCGCAATTTGACGGAAACGAGCATAATCCCAATCTCGAGAATAGGCCGATGCTCCGCATATAATTAATTTGGGTTGTACCTCAATGGCTTTGGCTTCCACCTTATCCATATCAATGATACCCGTTTCTTTTTCTACACCATAGAAATGAGGTTCATACACTTTCCCCGAATAATTCACCGGAGAACCATGCGAAAGATGCCCTCCATGTGATAAATCAAAACCTAAAATTTTATCGCCGGGTTGGAGTACCGCCAAAAAGACAGCGGCATTCGCTT
>JAHDDR010000084.1 GCA_020629255.1 Saprospiraceae bacterium
TTTCTGTAAAAACGTACAAGCCTTTTTCTATATAAAAATCGATTCCTTCCTTGAGAATGGGTTTAGGCATCTAAAATATCTACTGCTGGGTGGGTGGTGAATTTGTTATGGAAGAAATATTCATACACACCAAATAGAACTCCGCAGAAAAATAAATCTCCGACTACTGTATTCAATAGGAAAGGCAAACCAGCAGAGAAACAGGCTCCTAATCCGGCGAAGTTCATCGGATACATGGTTCCTGAAGCCCAAACACCAAAATTGGAAATGAAGAAGAATATCGCCGAAGCAGAAAGACTTCCTCCGACCACTGTTTTCCAATTGATTTTTTTGAACCATCCCATTCCAAATAAAACGATGGCTCCAAAACCGATATATGTCCAAACACTTCCCATCAAGACGAAATGATCATAAAATTGAGCATATAAGATGTTGTTGATGGCTAAATCGGTGATCCACAAGGCGATAAAGGGAACTAAAAACGCCAAATATTTTTTATTCAGATAAGCAGCTCCAAACAAGCCCATGGCTCCAATGGCTGTCATATTGGGTGGATGTGGCATTAAACGGGTGGCTGCGGCTAACAATATCATAACAGCAACGATGCCTATATTTTGTTTATTCTTATTATTCATGGTTTGAATTTTACGATACATCTCTAAAATCTTACGCAAAATAAACTATTTTGTCGGAAGAGTAAAAATAATTGGGAATGAAACATGCAGGAAGAATTTTTCTTGTCGGATTCATGGGGTCAGGAAAAACGACTCTAGGCAGAGCATTATCCGAATCTTTAGGTTTTGATTTTGTGGATACAGACGAAGAAATTGAGAAAAAGGAGGGCAGAACCATCGCCAATATCTTTGCTATTGAAGGGGAAGCATATTTTAGGGAACAGGAATCCAAAATTCTTAAAAAATTACTCCTCCGCAAAAATGTAGTCATCGCCACCGGAGGGGGGGTGCCTTGTTTTCAGGATAATATGGAAGAAATAAAAAAGGGAGGCATTTCTTTTTTTTTGAAGGTGGATGCGAAAACACTTTTACAACGATTAAAAGGGGAAACGAACCAACGCCCCTTGCTGAATGATAAAGAAGATGAGGAACTTCTCTTTTGGATGGAGGAAAAAATAAAGGAAAGGAATTTCTTTTATTCACAAGCCAATTTTATTTTAGATGGAGATTCTTCTTTGGAAGAACTAATTATTCAAATTAAAAAAATAATAAACCGTGCATGATATTCTGGACAATGACAAACTCCCCCCTTATAGAAATAGGGTGAAATATGTAGCTGCATTTTTTTTAGCAGCCTCTTTTTTCCTGATGTTAATTATGCTTTTTTTAAACGTAAAAATAAATCCATTTAATGGTTTTGGAAATACAACAACCTCTGGAACTATCATTCTTTTTCTTTTCTTTTTTAGTATTGTACTAAGTTTATTCCTTTCAATTTGGAGCTTATTCGTTTCTACCAACACGAAGGATCGAATTGTAGATGCTGTACTAATTATTAGTATTTTTTTAATTTTTATGTTCTTAAGTTAGGGTATGATAATTAAATTTTTTATTCCCTTTCATGAACCACCCTTTTCATTCCTTTAACTTCTATCGTATCTTTTTCTATGGAAATTGGATAAATTCTTTTCCCCATCATTTTTTTAGGCATGGCTTCCATCAGAACTTCTACATGATAACTATTCGGATTTTCTATTAAAAATTGTTCTTTGGCATAACCTATAAATTCACAATTAAATTGAATGGGAAAATCTTCATGTGCGAATTCGAATTTTACGAACCCATCCATATCCGTTGATAATCCATCTGGGATAGTAGAATTATTTTTATCATAAAATACAAGGGCTCCGGGAAGCCCTAATAGCTCATCACTTTCTATATCAAAATAATCTCGGACATGTATTGATATGATATACTTACCGTTTACTCTTTGTTTATGGGAGATATTAATATTTGAATTTTTCTCCTCCCCTTCAAAATCAAGAATTAATTTCTTTTTATGGATTTGATATCGACCCTTGCCCACCGAATCGGGGGGCATGGACATCACAGGCATATAAGGCTGGGAGGTATTGACGAAAATAGAAGATGTATATTTAAAGGTCGAATCTGGTTTTAGAACCAGTTGTTCATAATGATAATTATCAATGACTCGGGTATATTGTCCTACATAGTTCTGTGGAGAACAACACGCAAAAAATAAAATTAGACTTAGCATAAAAATAAGGCGACCTATCATAATCAAAGAATCAAATCACTCGCCATTCCGCTGCTTGGCAAGATCCTAAGGTTGGAATAAGCCGTGCAAATTTCCATTCACCATTTCAATGACTTTACCTTTGTCTTCGGGGCGATCTTCAAAATCGATATCATCTACATTAATGATAAGGAGGTTTCCGATATCGTAGGTATCGATCCATCTTTCGTAGCGGTCATTCAAGCGTTTTAGGTATTCGATACTCATGCTGCTTTCATAATCCCGACCCCGTTTCTCAATATGATCTACCAGAGTAGGAATGCTGGATCGCAAGTAAATCAAAATATCCGGCGGGTTGACCTGAGAAGCCATCAATTGGAACAAGGAAAAGTAATTATCAAAATCCCGTTTTGGCATAAGCCCCATTTCGTAAAGGTTTGGAGCAAATATGTAGGCATCTTCATAAATCGTCCTATCTTGGATTACAGTCTTATTTCCATTTTGTATACCTAATACTTGCCGGTAACGGCTATTCAAGAAATAGACTTGCAAATTGAACGCCCATCGCTTCATATCTTCATAAAAATCACTGAGATAGGGATTCTCTTCGGTATCCTCGAAGTGAACATCCCAACCAAAATGCCGAGCCAACAGCTTGCATAATGTTGTTTTGCCTGCTCCGATATTTCCGGCAATGGCAACGTGTTTTATCTTTGGTTCTTGATGTTCTTGGCCCATAGGACGATTCAGTTAATAATGAGTTAGATGATGTCATTCAAAAGAAGGCACAAATTAGCATTTCATATCCAAAATATAAAACCATTTTGGACATGGGTTGAAAAAATCAATCCTTTGGGCTGTTAAAACCTGACGCTTATCTAATTCTTTACCGAAGAAAAAGCTTCAGCCTTTAACTTTATCCTTGATTTTGGGTTACATTTATATAAAACCGATTCAATGAAACCAGTTATTTCCATTTCCAAGCTAAGGAAGACCTATATTATGGGGAGCGAAGTCATCCATGCTTTAAAATCCATCTCACTTGACATTCACAAAAATGAATATGTCGCCTTAATGGGCCCTTCTGGTTCTGGGAAATCCACATTGATGAATTTATTGGGATGCCTGGATACTCCTTCGGAAGGACAATATGTCCTCAATGGAGAAAGTGTGGAAGAAATGACGGATAACGAATTGGCAAGCATCCGAAATAAAGAAATCGGTTTTGTTTTCCAAACCTTTAATCTGTTGCCCAAATATTCTTCCTTGGAAAATGTGGCTCTTCCTTTGGTCTATGCCGGCATGAGTAAACGGAAACGGTTGGAACGAGCCGATGAGGTATTAACGGATGTCGGTTTGGGTGATCGGGTAGATCACAAACCGAATGAACTGTCGGGTGGTCAACGTCAACGGGTGGCCATTGCCCGGGCATTGGTCAATAAACCTTCTATTATTTTAGCCGATGAGCCTACGGGTAATCTTGACACCAAGACATCGGTAGAAATTATGGGTATTTTTGAAGAAATCCACAAACAAGGAAATACGATTATCCTTGTGACCCACGAGCCGGATATTGCCGCCCACGCCCATCGAATTGTTCGCTTAAGGGATGGTCTTGTCGAATCGGATGAAAGAAATGACAATGTCATTACAGCCAGTGATTCCACCCACCGTTATTTGAGCGGTGAAAATGTGATTGAATAATATCAAACTAAAATCATGTCATTTAAAATATATACGAAAACTGGAGATAAAGGAGAAACAGGATTGTTCGGTGGTGCAAGATTACCCAAGCACCACATTCGGATCGAATCGTATGGAACGGTAGATGAATTGAATTCTTATTTGGGTCTGCTGAGGGATCAAATGAAAGAGGAAGAATTAAAATTTTTTTTAAAAGAAATTCAGGATCGCCTTTTTGCTATCGGTTCTTCCCTAGCATCCGATCCCAATAAAAACATGATTACTCCGGATATTAACGAAGGAGACATTCTAGTTCTTGAACATTCTATGGATGACATGGACCAAACGTTACCTGCCTTGAAAAACTTCATTCTTCCCGGTGGGCATACTACGGTTTCTTTTTGCCATATTGCCCGTTGTGTCTGCCGACGAGCGGAGCGGAATGTTGTTGCTTTACACGAAATCGAACCTGTAGATGAATTGGTTCTTCAATACCTCAATCGACTTTCTGATTATCTTTTCGTTTTGGGCCGAAAAATGGCACAAGATTTAAATGCAGAGGAAGTGGTTTGGAATGCCCGGAAATAACGCTGGATATATCCATCAATTTATAAAAAAAATATTCCTAGAAAAGAAATTACTTAAAGAAAGAATCCTAAATTTGGGATTCTTTTTTTGTGATTAAAACAAATAACAAAGTGAGTGGATTTAGGATTGTCCAACCCGATGAATTCGAAGCTCATGACCATTGGTATCCCAAGGCATTGAATGCAACGATTCATCCGATGATAAATTTCTTTTTGAACCTCGAACAGGAAAGAATCATCAAACGATATTGCCACATGCATCCCACGGTAAATGGCGATAAATTAAGAGAGGTTTTAAACCATAGAGCCAAATATTTTCTTTGGGGCGGAGCCGATTTATTAAATGTGACTTCTGCCGGAGGCAAACGGCAAATGGTCGTCATAGAAAACAATTCTTGTCCGTCCGGGCAAAAGTCGATGCCGCTCATAGATGACAACCAAGAACAAGGAAGTTACAAACTCATGGTTGAAAGAACCTTCAAACCTTATCTTAAAAATTTAAGGAATAAAATCAAAGGGGGGGTGGCTGTGATTTATGATAAAAACCCGATGGAAGCATCCGGCTATGCAGAAGTGATTGCAGATGTGATGAAGGAAAAAGTGTATTATGTTCCTTTCTATAAAGATGATGAAAATCCAAGGATCATTTATCAAGACGGAATCATGCACATTTTAGATGAGGAGGAAAATTTAGTTCCGATTCGAGCCGCCTTCCGTTACCTGACCCAAAAGCCGTGGAACCGTTTACCCCTCCATTCCAAAACTAAAATCCTCAATCCCATTATTGCTTGTCTGGCAGGTGGTAGAAATAAGATGGTTGCGGCAAAAGCTTATGATATATTCAATGCCGAACTCCAAGAACATGGATTGAATATAAATATACCTGAAACCATTTGGGATGTCAGAAAAAATGAAATTCCGTTATGGGTGAAAAAGATGGGAGGCCATGCTGTTATAAAAGTTCCTTATAGCAATGCCGGGCAAGGGGTTTATACCATTGTTACAAAGCAAGAACTTGACGCATTCATGGAACTTGAATTTGATTATGATCTATTTATTGTGCAAAGTTTAATCGGCAATTCGAATTGGAGCAGCACCACTTCTGCTGGAAAATTATACCATGTCGGAACGATACCCAATCAAAAGAACCATACTTTCGTGGCGGATATCCGAATGATGGTGAGTTCTACCGAACAAGGAATAAAACCATTGTGTACTTACGCTCGAAGAGCCGCAAAACCACTTGTTGATCAAATCGAAAACGGGACAGATAGTTGGGCGATGTTGGGCACCAATTTATCCTTTAAAAATAAAGATGGTTCTTGGAATAACGATACCAATAGATTAATATTAATGGACCGGCGGGACTTCAACAAATTAGGCATCGGTTTGGATGATTTGATCGAAGCCTATATACAAACCGTTCTTTCGATGGTGGCTATTGATAAAATGGCTCAAACCTTGATCAATAAACAAGGAAAATTCCGGATGAGACTTTTTAAAAGTCTGAACAACGATAAAAGTTTATTGGATGAAATCACAATGGATATATGAAAAAATTCAAGGTTCTCATATTAACGGATCACAGCAAACATTCTAACGAAAATTCATTGTATTCCTTCGCTACCACAATGCTCCGACACCCCCTTACTTGTGTACTTGACGTTTCATCAAGAGGCCACTCAGAAAATAAAGCATTTTTTAATGCCGAACAAGAGGCAGAACTATGGGCAAGCCCGGTAAATGAAGATTTCAAATTTACGCCAGAAGGTTCTTATTTAAAAAAAGAATTAAAAAAGACAGATCCATCTTCTTATGATTTAATTTGGTTAAGAATGCCTCCGCCTTTAAGTCAAAAATTTTTAGCATTCATACAAAACAAATTCGAACATCAAGTTGTCATTAATCATCCAAAATCAATTCATGAAACGGGGAGCAAAGAATTTTTAATTCAGTTTCCCGAATTATGTCCTCCCCTAAAAATATGTTCTTCTATTGAGGATATTATTTCTTTCAAAACTAAATTCCCTATCGTTTTAAAACCCTTTAGGGAATACGGCGGAAAGGGAATCATAAAAATAAACGGCGCCGAAGTTTGGAGTGGAAATACGAAAATGAGTTTCGAAGATTTTATTTTGGAATACAAAAAAAATCCCATCAAATATTTAGCTGTTAAATTTTTGAAAAATGTTTCCGAAGGAGATAAAAGAATTATTGTAGTGAACGGAAAAATAATGGGTGCGTCGTTAAGAATGCCTCCAAAAGATTCTTGGATTTGCAATGTTTCCATGGGCGGAAAATCCGTCATTTCTGAAGTGGATAAGAATGAGAAAAACATCATATCGACAATCAACCCCATATTATCAAAAATGGGTATTGTCATGTATGGTGTGGATACCTTGGTCGATGATGATGGAAAAAGGATTTTATCCGAAATAAATACTACCAGTATTGGGGGGCTTCCTCAAATTGGAAATTTCAAAAAACTTCCTTTGGTAGAAGAAGCCGTTGATTTAATTTGGGAATATTTTTTAAAACACAAGAAGAATGCTTGGTCTCAATTTGAATTGTAACTACAAAGGTAAAGTACAACTGTCGGTTCCCATTTTTATTTCAATCGTATCCTTACCAACAATTTCATATTGATGCCAAATAGAACCCGATACATCCTCAAACACAAAATTATCTTGTGCATGGGTTAGGGTAACCAAAGTCATCAATAATATCAAAATAAAAAAGAAATATTGTATTGTCATGTAAAATGAGTTGCCATCATGTTAATTGTATAATGATAAATGAATAAGAAGTTACAAAAATAAAATTCCCTTCTAAGATTTTATTCCTAGAAGGGACATAAATAATCATACAATTATGTAGAGTTTTTACAACGAATTATTCGTAGTAAAGTCTATTGAGCAATAACCACTTTTCTAAAAGCCCTATTTCCATTTTCATCAAACAGAGACAGAATGTAGGTTCCATTCTTTTCAATAAATATTTCAGTTTGCTCATCGGAGGTAGTAATGCTATGTATGGATTGCCCTAGATAGTTAAATATTCTGAGGTTACTTCCAATAGCAGTCTCAATAATCACCTTTCCCTTACTTGGATTCGGATAAATATTCAAAAAAGAATTTTCATGATAATTATAAGTATGAGTAAGTTCGTCAAAATTAGCGACTAAATTCCTATCGGCAGAAATAGTAAAAGTATAAGAAGCATCCGTGCTGACCTGATTTCCATTTTCTGTCCAATCTACAAAAATGTAATCGGTGTTGGCTGTTGCGGAAACTGTTACACTTGTTCCTTCATCATAAGAACCATCACCTGTGGTTGTGCCACCTGCTGTCGGGTTGGATGAAGTACTTACAGTATATGTAATAGGATTTTGTGAAAAATTAGCGACCAAATTTCTATCCGCTGAAATAGTAAAAATATAAGAAGCATCCGTGCTGACCTGATTTCCATTTTCTGTCCAATCTACAAAAGTGTAGCCGTTGTTGGCCGTTGCAGAAACCGTTACACTTGCTCCATCCGAATAAGAGCCGTCACCGGAGGTTGTGCCACCCACCATCGGATTGGATGATGTATTTACCACATAATTCAAAGTACCATCCGTTTGTTGGATATTATCAAATAAGAAGGTGGAGGTGCTGGAACCATCTCCAATATTACCAATGTCAAACATAAAAACAAGGGTATTGTATATAGAAGGCGTACCTGTAAGATCAAACAAAAATGTTTCCCATTCTCCACTAGTCGTACTAGGGAGTGCTTGGATGACCGGCTCCCCGCTTCCTTCTATTTTTAATTGCATGGATGTACCCACCGGAGTCGTAGAAAAAATATCTATTGATATATAGCCTAAAGAAGAAAAGTCGAGGTTTTGGGCAAGAATCAATTTACTACCGGCCCAAACTTCACCGCCATTTCTTACAATTTGTCCGACGGTAGCACTGGTGTTGCTTCCCCCCGATTGGGGGTTGGGAATAACCGTAGCCACACCACCATTAAAGTTCGTGAAATCACTCGTTACTGTAGAAGATGCTTCGAAGTCGATATCCAAATTTACTGGAGGTAGTGCAGAAACTTGTTGAATATCGTCGAATAAAAAAGTAGAGGTTGATGTCCCGTCTCCAATAAAATTGTAATCGAACATGAAAACCAAATCGGTTTTATCGAGAGGGGCAGTGGAAAAATCCCAAATCAAGGTTTCCCATGTTCCCGAAGTTTTGGTAACGGCGTCGGAGACAAATTCACCAACACCTCCCTCGAGTTTCAATTTAATTTGTGTACCTGCCGGAGCATCGGTAAATACCTTCATGGATAACCCACCCAAAGATGTAAAATCAAATGTGTTGGAAAAAGTGATTTTGCTTCCCGCCCAAATTTGCCCACCATTCCGTACAATTTGTCCAACGGTTGTACTAGGATTTACTCCATTTGATTGTGGGTTGGGAATGACAGTACCAACTCCTCCATCGAAATCAGTAAAATCATTGGTTGATATACCCATTTCAAAATCTAAGGGCAAGTTGATCTGTGCATATCCGAATGAAGTCAGAAACAGAAAAAATAAAAGCGTGAAATTTTTCATATAAATTATTTTAATTTTTTTAAATGATGGTATCAAATCCAATAGAAGGGTGTTGATGGATGATTCTAAATTCTTCCCAATAGCCTGAAGAGAAGAATTTAGTTTCAAGAATTTTTGTAGTATCAATGCCGAATGAAATTGATATCTGCAGTGGCACTAGAACTTACGGTAACGGTGGATGTTGCTGAACAATTACTGCTTGTGTTTGTAACCGTAATGGTGTAGGTTCCGGCAGTGTTTATGGTAGGGGAAGTGGTTGTGCCTCCACTAACTATTCCCGGACCACTCCAATTATAATCAATACTAGGGCCAGAGCTAGAATTACTAGCATCCAAGTCTACGGTATTCACGTTACATCCTAGCTCCAGAGCAGGCTCTATGATAGCTATTGGAGGGGGCGTGACATTTACATCAACACTACTAGTAGAAGTGCAATTGTCGGCATCTGAAATCGTAAGGATATAAGTTGTGTTGGAACTGGGAGCAACAACAATTTGTCCGTTATCCGTAACACTTACGGTTCCATTATCTCCGGAACTCCAAGAATAATCATTTCCGATATCACTTACAGGGGCACCCCCAATAGTTGCAGATTGTCCATCACAAATAGTGATTGGGTTACCAATATCAATGGTCGGTCCGGATCCTACGGTTACCCATACTTCATCCGTTCCGGTACATCCGGCACCATCCGATAAGGTAACGGTATAAGTAGTAGTGGCAGTAGGCGTAACATCCGTTTGACCATGATCTTGCCCTCCGCCAGATAAATCCAATGTTCCCGAAGCACCCGAACTCCAACTATAATTAATGCCCTCAATATTAAAAATGGGATCATTCCCTAATGTAACCGTTTGAGGACAAGCAATGGAAATATCTGACACATCTGGAATTAATGGGGGAGCAAACGAATATGTATAATCAATACAAATGGTATAATTGACACTCAATAATCCATCTGAAATAGCCGTTTCGTTAGATGGGCAGCCGGGAAGAAATGCCATGGCAGGTACAATGTCCACTCCAATGACAGAATTCACATCAGCTACTCCCGGATTGCAAGCCAATAAATCCAAACTGCTTACACCTGGAGTGGTCGACCCCGTACCAAAATTATCACAACCTGATGTCAATACATCCTGTACCACCGGACAAATTTGGTTGACATTACAATCCACATAAACATTTCCGAAATTAGAAAAGAAATTGCAATCAGGAGCTGTATTATCATTTACATCAAATAATTCTATTGTAATATCAAGCGCACTTAATGTCAAATTACATAAACCACTGGGTGGGGTAGGAGGAGGGAAATTCAAAATATATCCTTCACTTACATCTCCTGAAACATTATGGGAATAATCATTTCTGTCGGGACGGATATCGGCATCATTCACAGTTTGACACAATTGGTAAACATTTGTTGTGCAGGAAGCATCCTCAACTACCTCAACAGTTACGCTATTGTTACATCCTCCTCCAGAAACCGTTACAGTATAGGTCCCTGCTGGCACCGTAATGCTAGAAGAACCTCCACCAGTACTCCAATTATATCCCGTTCCTCCGGCAGCCGACAGGGTTGTCGTTTCTCCTGGACAAATAGTGGTATAACCATTGATGTATGCACAGCCATCGCCCCCAATACCCCCACCGCCCCCTGGAGGGCCTTGTGCATGCATCAAATTCATACCCATTAACAACATGAAAACAGTAACAATCGAGTTTTTCATTATTGGTGGAATATGGATGATGGATGAAACTTTTCTATTTCGTATAACAAACAAGGCTTTGATGAGCTTAGGGCTGTATCATGACCTTTTGTAAAGCAAGTCCTTCTTCAGCTTGGATAATCACGAAATATATTCCTTCTGCCATAGAAGAAACATCAAATCTGATTTGTTCACCGGAACCATTGTACGCTTCAGAAATAAGTGTTTGACCTAATATGTCTACGAGAAGGACAGATACATTTTTTTGCTCAGAAAGCGAGAGAGAAATAGTAAGAGAACCTTTAGTTGGATTCGGACTTATCTCAAACAATTGCAAATAGTCCAATTCATTCACCGCAGTTCCGGTGCAAGCACTGCAACTATTCCAACAGGCAGCATCTAATGCGATATTTTCAGTAACAATCAGGGAACGATTCGTAAATCCATCAATCGTAGATGTACAGAATTCCCCTTCTGTAAATGTTTCTTGATCGCTCCAATTCCCTACTGTATATTTATATTCGATGGTATCAATTGGAACAGGAAGAGCAACCTCCCAAACACCATCCCCATCCGAATCATCCATCGGATTACAAGTACCACACCAATTGTTGAACGAACCATTGATAAATATTCCTTCTGCCGTAGAACCCGTGTAATCATTCATGTCTACTCTGAAAGTAACATTAGCTGTGGTCGGTTCTACTCCACAAGCATCGCAACTGTTCCAACATACCGTATCAACAATGGCATCTTGGGTAACGATAATGTATCGATTGACAAAAGTATTTTGTCCATCAATTGTAGTTTGTGTACATTCCGAACCATCTGTTAATTCTTCCTGAACGGTCCAGTCTCCAATTGTATATTTGTATTCAAATGTGTCGAGTGGTAAATTCGTAATGGTAGCGACCCAAACACCATCCCCATCCGAATCATCCAGAGGAGAACAAGTGCCGCACCATTCATTAAATGTTCCATTAATAAAAACGCCTTCCGCAGTAGAGCCCCCATATTCATTCATATCCACCTGAAAAGTTACATTACCGCTTTGTGGAACAAATCCACATTCATAGCAACTTTCCCAACAAACCGTTTCTAAAGTGGCTGATTCCATCACATCTAATGATCGGTTAATGAAAATATTTCCATTTCCTCCATCCGTCGTTTTCGTACATACTTCCCCTCCGGCGAATGCCTCTGATCCTGCCCAATTGTCATAAGTAAATAGATATTCGATGGGTCCATTATCTATGGTTAAGGTCACTTCCCAAATACCATCCATATCCGAGTCATCCATCGGCGTACAAGCCCCACACCAGCCATTGAAGGTTCCATTTAGCTGTACTTCAGTAAATATTCCAGCATATTCATTCATATCCACCCTAAAGGTGATGTCGGATGTTGTTCCACAAGCGGCACAACTTTCCCAACACACTGCATCCAGCTCTGCATCACCATTTATATTAAGGAATCTGTTGGTGAATATCGTCCCAGAGCCATCATCCGTAGAGATGGTACAGGGCGAACCTTCTGCAAGCACTTCCTCATCAGTCCATGTGTCAACATAGAATTTATATTCAATCGCTCCGGCATCTAGAGGTAATGTGGCTTCCCAAATACCGTCCATATCGGAATCGTCCAAAGGGTTACAATCTCCACACCAATTGTTAAACGTTCCATTGATATAAACACCATTGTTAATAGCGCCGTCGTATTCATTCATGTCCACCTTGAAGGTAATATCACCTGGAGAAAGCATGGGGCAAGCCTCGCATGTTTCCCAGCAAACCGTAGGGAGGGAAACGGGAGCGGTTACCTCGTAAACTCTATTAATATAGGTGTCGGAACCTTCTACAGTAGTTTTAGTACAAGGATCACCATCTGTTAAGGTTTCGTCATCCGACCACCCATCTACAGTAAATTTATATTCTATTTCTCCGGTATTTAGAGGAAGGGTGACTTCCCAGATACCATCCATGTCCGAATCGTCCAAAGGATTACAAGAACCACACCAACCATTAAAAGTACCATTGATAAATACACCATTGGAAATGTTGCCTGGATATGTGTTCATGTCTATACTGAATGTGATCTCATGGGTTTGACCGAAACCCAACATGGAAATGCACATGGCTAAAAAAGAAGTAAGTAAATCTTTTCTCATCGATACAGAATTTATATAGTTATACATAAGGTAATAGTAGAATGATATTTTTATTTAGCTGCTAATTTTGAAATATTGTATTAGTTCAAATTTAGCTGTTTTGTGCCTTAACTTTTGTTTAAATACCACATCAACACCACAACAGTATGAAAAAACGACCACAACAAATACTCATTTGATGCATATGTCCTTCTGTGATTTTGAATAGTTGATTAATTTTGGTTTAGACACAACTTTAAATAAGTGTTTGAACTTGAAAAGAGCAAGGATATGAAATTCAATCTAACTTTAATCTTATTATTCTCCATTTTAGCTCATAGTGTTTTCGCACAAATCACTGTGACCGGTATTGTTACATCTTCTGAGGATGATGAACCAGTCATTGGTGCTACTATTGAAATTAAAGACGCTGAAAATGGAGAAGGAACTATAACTGAATTTGATGGAAGTTTCAGTCTAGAAGTGCCAAAATCAGATGCAGTTTTAATATTCAGTTATTTAGGATTGAAAACCTTGGAAGTGAATGTGGCAGGAAGAGCAGAATTGGATGTGGTGATGTTTCCAGAAAGCTCTTTGTTGGCAGAAGTTGTAGTAGTTGGTTATGGAACACAGAAGAGGAGTAATATCAGTGGTGCAGTTTCTGTTATTAAATCGGATGAAATAACAGAAACACCTATTCTAAGAACAGAACAAGCCTTGCAAGGAAAAGCTTCTGGGGTACTTGTGTCCCAAAATTCCGGGTCGCCAGGAAGTTCTTTAACTGTAAGGGTAAGAGGAATAGGTAGTATTAATGGAAGTGATCCCTTATATATCGTAGATGGAATTCCTGTTTCTAACTTAGACTATTTGAATCCGAATGATATAGAAACGATGAGTATCTTGAAAGATGCTGCATCAACTGCTATATATGGATCTAGAGGATCGAATGGTGTGGTTTTAATCACCACAAAAAATGGAGAGAAAGAACAAGAAGGTCGAATAACCTATGAAGGATATTTTGGAATCCAAAGTCCATGGAAAAAGAAGCATTTACTAAATGCGAGGGAATACGCCATCATTCAAAAAGAAGCTTATATTGCTGCTGGACAAACACCTCCATTAGAATTTGCCAACCCTGATGTCTTTGGTGAAGGGACAGATTGGCAAGATGCGATCTTTGAAACGGCTCCCATTATGAGCCATCAGTTGGGTATTTCTGGAGGAGGTTCTAAAACCACTTATTCTGTATCGGGTAGTTATTTTCTTCAGGATGGAATTGTGGGAGGAGACAAGGCTCGATTTGAAAGATATACTGGTAGAATAAATGGGCAGCATGATGTTAAAAATTGGCTGACCATAGGTACGAATATTGGCTTATCCCATTTTAAAAGGAATGCCATACCAGAAAATAATGAATTTTCCACTCCACTGATCCGTGCCTTGAACATGGATCCCATTACGCCGGTCCGCAAGTTTGATGGAACCTATGCCTATTCTTTATATGCAGATACAGATATTGCCAATCCAGTGAATCAGATTGAACAGACACATGATATTTGGAAAAGCAATACGCTATTAGGTTCCTTGTTTACGGATATCAAATTTATGGAAAACCTGTCTTTGAAAACAATTTATAGTACTGAAACGACAATAGCTACTCAAGATTTATTTTTCCCGCGATTTGATTTGAGTTATGATCCCATCTTAAGCGACGCTCCCGCACAGGAAAAAAGATTGGAAAATTCGGTTATTTTTAATACGTACAGATGGACGACTTGGCAGATTGAAAATATATTGACTTATCAAAAAACATTTAAAGAGAAACATGCATTGACTGCTGTATTGGCAAATACCTTGATTAAAAGAGCTCATCATGTTCATGGTGGGGCGAATTCGAACCTACCCAGCAATGATCCCGATGCCGCCTTCATCAACAATACCATCGATCCTATTGAATCCATGAGTACTTTTGAGTATGCTACTGAACGTGCATTGTTTTCTTACCTAGGAAGAATCAATTATGATCTTGATGATAAGTATCTTTTTGCCGCTGTTTTGAGATATGATGGTTCCTCTCGATTCGGCCCCAATAATCGATTTGGATATTACCCTTCTATATCGACAGGTTGGATAATTTCTAGAGAGAACTTCTGGAGTATCGATGCAGTGAGTTTCTTGAAATTAAGAATGAGTTGGGGAATAAATGGAAATGATGGAGCAGGGGATGATTACCCTTATACGGCCATTGTTCTACCTGGACAAAATTATGTGTTTGGTCCTGATGAAAACATTACAAGTGGTAGTGTGGCAACCGTAGCAGGAAACCCAGATATAAAATGGGAAGCCATTATCCAACCTGATGTAGGCTTGGATATCGAATTATGGGATGGTAAGCTAAATCTCACAACTGATTTTTATGTGAAAAGAACATCGGGTATGTTATATGAAGCTCCTATTCCACATACCGCTGGAACAGCACCTCCTGTGCAAAATGTAGCTACGGTACGGAATAGAGGTTGGGAATTATCGGCATCCTACAGAGAAAAAGAATCTGATTTTAAGTACAGTATTGGTGGAAATATCGCAATTGTGAAAAATGAAGTAACTAGTGTCGGTCAAGGAGGAGAACCCGTATTTTCGGGTTATATCCAATCTGGAAATAGTTTTGCTACTATTACGGATGTAGGAATACCTATTGCTTCATTCTATGGGTATGTAACAGATGGTTTATTCCAAAATCAAGGAGAGGTGGAAGAACATGCTTTCCAAAGTGAAAATACAGCACCCGGAGATATAAGGTTCAAAGATTTGAATAATGATGGTGTGATTAATGGAGAAGATAGAACCGTGATAGGGAATCCTATTCCGAATTTCACCTATGGGGCAAACATCGATATGGAATATAAAGGGTTTGACCTAAGCATATTTTTACAAGGCGTGCAAGGAAATGATTTGTATAATGGAACAGTAAGATATGATTTCGGTTATGTGAATCGACCCATTTCTGTTTTGGATAGATGGACAGGAGAAGGAACTTCTTTCTCAGAACCTCGGGTCAACTTGAGTGATCCCAACCAAAATGCTCGTATTTCTGATCGATTTATAGAAGATGGTTCATACCTCAGATTCAAAAATGTACAACTAGGATACAATTTACCTAAAAAATGGATAGAAAGGGTGAGACTCCAAAAAATGAGAGTGTATTTATCGTCCCAAAATCTATTCACATTTACTAAATATTCAGGTCTTGACCCAGAAATAGGAACCGTTGGCGGTGCATTGGAAATAGGATTGGATAGAGGGTTCTATCCACAATCCAGAACCTTTTTGGGAGGCATTCAAATTAGCTTTTAATATTTATCAGATGATGAAGAACATATATATAATTCTATGCTGTTGTCTTATCACATCTTGGGGATGTGGAGATAAGTTCCTAGATAGAGATCCTTTGGTAGGAGTTACAGATGCCAATTATTACAATACAGCAGAAGATGCCGTAGCTGCAGTGAATGCGGCTTATGCGGCATTGCAATTCGAAAGAAACCCCGCGGGTCATTTCAGATGGTTTTGGGGGGACATCATGTCGGATGATTCTGATAAAGGAGGCTCGGGCGATAACGATGTTTTTGAATTGTTTCTTTTGGAAACCTTCCAAACACCTATTAATGGTGTATTATTGGATTCGGAATGGAAGGCGAGTTATGAAGGTATTTATAGAGCTAATGTCGTACTGGAAAAAGTACCGCCCATAGAAATGGATGAAACGCTTAAAAATAGAATTTTGAGTGAAGCAAGATTCATCCGCTCATATTTTTATTATAACATGGTTACGATATTTGGAGGAGTGCCTTTGGTTGATCATATTCTAGCACCATCCGAATACAATATACCTAGAAACTCTGCGGATGAAATTTGGGATTTCATCGAAGAAGATTTAACCACGGCTATCCCTAACCTCCCTCTAAAGAATGAATATGCTTTTAGCGATATGGGAAGAATAACTAAAGGTGCGGCTCAGTCTTTATTGGTAAAAGTGTATATGTGGAGACAAAATTGGACTCAAGCTAAACTGATGGCAGAAGAAGTCGTTGCTTCAGGACAGTATTTCTTGGCTCCCGATTTTGGAAGCATTTATTCAATGGAGGGGGAGAATGGACCCGGTTCCATTTTTGAAATCCAATTCATGACCGAATCTGGAGGAACATGGGATAATCCAAACGAAGGAACACTCTCCAATATCTTTCAAAGACCTAGAGGACAATTTGACGGATTTGGATTTAACTTACCCACTCAAGATTTGATAAATGCCTTTTTTGCTGAAGATCCCAATAATGAAGATCCTCGTTTAAGGTATACCGTTTTCAGAGAAGGAGATGTCTTAGGGGATCGAGGTGTGTTTACAAAAGAAGCTACAGGTTTCCCTCATGAGTATTATCCTAGAAAATTTTTCAATAGTAAAAGCGAAGAAGCCTCTTTTGGAGATCCAGCACCCAACGGTGGTTCTAATGATCGAGTAATACGTTATGCCGATCTCCTTTTGATGCATGCGGAAGCCAGTTATCAAACAGGCGATGAATCTGCAGCTAAAAATTCACTTAATATGGTGAGGGCGAGAGCAAGAGGCAATTCTAGTTTGCTACCAGATGTTACGGCATCAGGTCAAGCATTATTGGATGCTATTTACCATGAAAGGAGAGTAGAACTGGCACTCGAAGGGCATCGCTTCTTCGATTTGGTAAGAACCGGAAGAGCTTCTGCTGTATTAGGACCTTTAGGCTATGTGGATGGAAAACATAATCTTTTCCCCGTTCCCGAATCACAAATTTTGGCAACGAATGGAGCCATCACACAAAATCCTGGATATTAAAAAGTAATCAACATGAATAAATTTTTCATCATTTTATTTTCATGCTTTTTGGTTTATTCCTGCGAACCTTATTTGGAAGATGCAACGGAATTGCCTCCTTTACCGGAAGAGCCATCATTTACCATTGATAATCATCCTACCGATCCGAATAAATTTGTGGTGAAGTTTTCTTCCCAAGAATTTTTTGATCATGTTTGGAGTTTTCCAGGAGGAACACCTGCTACATCTGTACTAGACGTTGATACGGTTTTCTTTCAAAAAGCAGGAACGTATAACATTACACTCGACGCATCTAAAATAGGCGGCGGTGGCTCATCTAGTGCTTCCCAAACTATAGATGTTCTGGAAGATGCCGTTCTGCAATGTGATGAAACAATGACACTCCTAACAGATGAATGTTCTATGAGATGTTGGAGGTTGTCACCCGACGATGGTTCTATAGTCGTAGGCCCCACACCATTATCATCCGAATGGTTTTCTTCCACAGGTCTGGATGAAAACCAAGCAGACGATTTATGGTGTTTCCATTTTGATGGAGGAACATTAGAATATTTTAATAATAATATAACGTTTTCTGCATGTGCTGGATATGTGGGGCTTGAAAATTATCCTATTCCTCCCAGTATGACGTACAATATAGTACCCAGTGGATCCGATTATTCCGATTTGAAAATTATACTATCGGATCAATTTTGGATGGGTGTAGAAGATTCGGGTCATGAATATGAAATCATTGAATTATCCGATGAACAAATGGTACTTCTTGCACCCATTAAGCCTTGCGATG
>JAHDDR010000085.1 GCA_020629255.1 Saprospiraceae bacterium
AGAAAAAACACTTAACAAGTAATTAAATTTCCGTTAAACAAGTGTAATGTAATGGCTTATAGTTAACTGTGTTTAGTTCATGCATTATAACGGCAGAATCTCGAAAAGTTGCTGCCCTTAGTTATTCTTTAACCAATTTAATGCCATTTTTAACTTTTACTTTCATCAAGCTTATATGTACTTTTGGGCTTTCTAATGATAGCCGATCAATAAAAAGTAGATGAAAAAAGAGGATTCCCAAGCTTGTATGCTTGTTATTTTAGATGGATGGGGCAATGGTCCCCAACCCGAGGTGAGTGCGATTGACCAAGCCAAGACCCCTTTTATGGATCACCTATACTCAACTGCTCCTTATTCTGAACTCGTTACATTTGGCGAAGAGGTAGGGCTACCGAAGGGGCAAATGGGCAATTCGGAGGTAGGACATCTGAATATTGGTGCCGGAAGAATTGTTTATCAAGAGCTCCTTCGAATCAACAATGCGATTAAAGACGGGTCTTTCCAAAGCCATGAGGTTTTGCAAGGGGCTTTGAGCCAAGCACAAGAAAAAGATAAAGCGGTTCATCTTGTTGGGTTATTATCCGATGGTGGAGTCCATTCCCACATCAACCACTTAAAAGCCTTGTGTGATATGGCTCAGCAAAAAGGATTGGAGCGGGTTTACATCCATGCTATTATGGATGGACGGGATACTTCGCCTACTAGTGGATTGGATTACATGAAAGAACTATTGGAACACCTTGAAGGGAGTCCGATTCAGGTGGCGAGTATCATTGGTCGTTATTATGCCATGGATCGGGATAAACGTTGGGAACGCATCCAACTTGCTTACGATTTATGGGTAAATGGAAAAGGAACTGTTGAGAAAAAACCGCTTGAAGCCATTCAAAAATCCTATGCAAAAGGAGATAAATTTACAGATGAATTCATTTTGCCGATTTCCTTAACAGATGATGATGGTCAACCCCTTGCTCGAATCGAAGAGAATAATGTGGTGATTTTTTATAATTTCCGAACCGATAGACCCCGGCAAATCACGACGGCTCTCACGCAAGAAGATTTTCCGGAACATGGTATGAAAAAAATGCCGCTTACTTTCGTCACGATGACTCGTTATGATGATTCTTTCAAGGGAATCGATGTTGTTTTTAGCAAAGAGAACATCAAAAATACTTTGGGAGAAATTTTGAGTCAGCATGGAAAATCTCAAATACGAATTGCGGAAACCGAAAAGTATCCTCATGTCACTTTCTTTTTTTCTGGTGGACGGGAAGAACCATTCGAAGGAGAAGAACGCATTATGTTGCCCTCGCCAAAGGTAGCAACCTACGATTTGAAACCAGAAATGAGTGCCGTAGAAATTACCGATGCCATTATTGGTGCTATCCAAAATCAACATCCGGATTTTATTTGTCTTAATTATGCCAATACGGATATGGTGGGACATACGGGTGTTTTTGATGCGGCGGTAAAAGCAGCGGAAACAGTGGATCAATGTGTGGAACGATTGGTAGAAACAGCCACATCGCAAGGGTATGCAACGATCATCATTGCTGATCATGGCAACTCGGATTACATGATTAATGAAGATGGTTCTCCTCATACGGCACATACCACCAATCCCGTTCCTTGTCTCTACATTTCTCCTCAATCATCGGATAATGTTCGATTGAAGTCTGGCAAATTAGCTGATATTGCTCCCACTATCCTTGATATTATGGGCATTACTCCTCCTGAAGACATGACGGGGCAATCATTAATTCAAACATTATGAAAAAATTCGTATTTCTCCTTTTTTTAGTGAGTGGTTTGGGAGCTTGTCAAGCACCGGATCTCCAACCGTCCCAACAAGAAAAGGGTTTCTTTTCCTTATCCGATTATCTCATAAAAGAATGTGAACGTTTGGAAGAAAAGGGAGGACTCAAAAAAGTGGTTTTGAATGGAAAAACGGAATCCAAAACGCTTGAACAAGTTAATTGGAAACAAGAACTCAACGATTTTTTTGCTTCTGATATCAATAAAAAGGCTTGGTGGGATAAATATGAGCGTGAGACAACGGAACAATCTGAACATTATATTGCCTTGGTTCCCGAATTAGAAATTAGAGAATTGGTGGTGAATTATAGTCGAGGTAATGTATCCGATATCTTGATAAAAAAAGAAAAGAAAAACATATTGAACCATTCAGAAAAGGAGCTTTTCTATTCGCCCATTTCTGGCTTTCGGACCCAAGGTTTCCGCTATTCCATTGGTGATGAAAAAGGAGATTCTCTGTTAATAGAAATCAGTTATTGATTGTATTGGGCAACCGCATGTTCTTCTTTTTCGCGCATGATTTTTTTCTCTTCATCCGTCTTATCTCCATATCCACATAAATGGAGCACGCCATGTATCATTACCCGAAGTAATTCTTGTTGGAATGAAACGTCAAATTTTTGGGCATTATCCTTGACCCTATCAATGCTGATAAAAATATCACTCTCTAGATAATCATCGGAGTAAGGAAAGGTGATGATATCTGTGTAGGTATCATGATTGAGGTATTCTACATTGACTTGATGCAGGTACTCATCAGAACAAAAAATATAGGTAATGGAATGTAATTCGGCTTGTTCTTCCGCTATGATTTTTTTGAGCCATTGGCGAATCCCCTCTTCCTTTTCAAGAGAGAATTCGATGTTTTCATATTGGAAAATGAGTTCGCCTTTGAGTTCTGGAATTTCTTCCGGAAAAAAAGCCATCATCACACTTTGAATTGCATTTCTACGGTGCTACCATTATCAGAAAAGACTACTAGATCGGATAATTGTTTCATCATGAATACACCCCGACCTCCTACTTTCAATAGATTTTCTGGAGCAGTCGGATCGGGTATGGCAGAAAAATCAAAGCCCGGACCTTCATCCGTTACTTTGAAAACAATATGTTTATTGCCTTTATTCATCCCGACCTTCACTTTTTTCCCCTTATCCGAATCATTGCCGTGAACAATAGCATTGGTTACGGCTTCAGTGAGAGAAATCAGTATATTCCCATAGATTTCAGGACCGACATTGAATCGTTCAACGACATTCTCTACAAATGCCTCTACTTCTGGCATATGCTTGATGTCCGAGTTAAATTCCATCATTTCTTCTAATTCGTTAGCCATGTCTTTTAAGAATGGTGTTATTCGTAATAGTGCTTGCTTGTTCGTTGTTTTTGTAGGATGATAAATTATTTATTCTTTAAGCTTCTGTAATATTCTTCGACCAAAGCCTTGTAGTAAGGTTTAAGAGAAGGAGAAACCGTTTTATACAAATCGACTTCTGCATTTCTTTTCTTCAGGTATTCTTCTAGAGCCGGCGGCATTTTACGCTCCTTCTGAGTCGTTCTTTCCGCCTTCCTTTTCTCATCGAATTCTCTTTGTCGTTCTGCCTTATCCGATTTCAACAAACGAGTCATGATGTCTTGTTGACGTTTCATGGTTTCGTTGTTCAATCTTTTGTTGACCAAATCCGTTTCGGTCTTGTTCATCTGATCGATGAGTTCCTGAAGTTGAGGATCTCCTCCTTCTCCGGATTGCTGTTTACCTCGTTGTAGTTTTTCCATCGCATCACGGATAGCTGCTTGGCGTTTCGCCATTTCAGCAAATCGTTTGCTCATGCCCCCTTTACCGCCCTTGCCTTTCATTCCATCCTTCATGTTCTGCAAGTCTTTGTTCAATTGTTCTTGCAGACCTTTCATATCGCCTGGTGTTTTGCCACCTTTACCGCCTTTGCCCGGTTTACCGGAACCTGGTTTCTGGCAATTTTGGTTTCCTTGCATTTGGGCAGCCATTTGCTGCTGCATCTGATTCAGTACTTCACTCAACATCAAAGCTAAATCATTGAGACCTTTCATAGAAGCATTTTCATTTACGGCTGCTTGTTGCTTGCGGCGTTCTTCCAAATGCTCTAATGATTCTCCGATATTCTCCTTGACTTCTGCTACCTTTTCTGTTACGAAAGATTCTATTTGATATACTCTTTTACTCAAGGCATGAAGGCTATCCTCCACTATTTTGAAATCGTCTTTAATTTTATATTGATCCTGAACCAGCTCTACATATCTGGGGGTATTTATAGCAGTTCCGCTAATGTTCTCCATCACTTCTTCTTGCTCGAAAGACAAGGTGACTAAGTTTTCGAGTAACTGGCGGAGGGCATCCATATCCTCTTCCATTTGCTCCATTTCTCCTGCCTGCATTTGCATATCCATATTCGCTGCTGCCTGCTTCATTTTTTCGGAAGCACTTTTCTGAGATTTGGATGCGGGTTGTTTCTGGCCACTCTTCAATTCCTGTTCTCCTTGATCCAAATCTTCTTGGATATCTTCCAAGGCGTCCTGCATTCCTTCTAGATCCATTGGGTTTTCCAGCTCTTCATTTTTCTCCTCTAATTCATCCATTTTCTCTTGGATTTCCTTCATCTTCTCTTGGATCTCTTCTTGTTTCTTTTCTAATTCGGATTGGCTCTTTTTATCTTCTGCTGTGTCTTCACTTAATTGTTCTGTTTCTTCAGCCAGTTCTTCCAAATCTTCTATCTGATCCATCATTTCGCTCTCCATCTCCAATTGTTTGAACAATTCGAGCATTCTATCCAATTCCATTTCGAGTTCCTCATCATTCATCTCCATTTCCTCCATATTCTCCAAAGCCTCCTCTTTTTCCATCTTCTCTAAGAGTTCCTCCATTTGTTGCATGAGTTCCTTCATTTCATCACTCATTAGCTCCTCGAAAAGTTTCTGAACCTTTTCCTGCTTCTCCATCAATTCCTCCTTGGATTGTTCGAACTCTTCTTGGTTCTTCATGTTTTCCTCGAAGTTCTCTTGAGCATCCTGAATCTTCTCTTCCAGTTCTTTTTGTTGCTGCAACAATTTTTCGATCTCTTTCCGATCCTGCCAATCCAATTCTTTTTCTTGGAGCATCTTCTCCCTCATTTCCTTCATCTTCTTTTGGATATCCTTCGTTTCTTTGATGGCTTCTTCCAAATCTTCCTTGATTTCCTCGTTGTTCTCTTCTTCTAATTCTTCTATTTCTTCCAAGGATGGCATTTTGTATGCCATGAGTTGGGTTCTAGCCGATTTGCGACCATTAATACCATCATTATCGAACACTTCAAAATAATAGGTAACATCATCTCCGGGTTTCAAATTCAAGTTTCGAATATCCCAGGTGTAATCGTATTGGACTCTTTTATCTTTGGCTTGCTTAATGGGAATGGAATTTAGCTGTCCTTCGGAGCCGTTTTCTTTCTTGATTTTATAATTGAAATTCAAAGTTGTCAAGCCATAATCATCGGCGGCATCGCCCACGAAATAAATCAATTTGTTATCCAGGCTGTCCTCGAATTTTTCAAGGGTGATGGTTGGGTTCAAATCCGGGATGACCGAAATGGTGTAGGCGATAGAATCGGCATCGGATAATCTTTCGTTGGACACATAGACTTTGTAGGTTTCGTCTTTCATGGCTCTTCTCTTGAAGGAGAAAAACTCTTTGCCGCTTCGTTTGGCTTCTTTTCTTTCTGATTGTCCTGAAAAAATAAGATCGATCTTATCTGTATGCTTGGTGTCAAAGAGCCACCCTAAGTGGGTTCCCATCGGTACTACCATATCTCCGATGTCTTGGAGTGCTTCATCTTTTCTGCCCGTATAAGAAGGGTAGTCCAACTTGACTTCAAAACCAGAAATGTCCGGTTTTTCCAATACATCCAAGGCATATTCATCCGAAAAGAATCCACCAGAAAACAATTTGAAATCGGTATCCTTTTGAACATTCTTAAATTTATAGGTAAATGTATTTTTAGAGGCTTGGGTCAGTTTATATTGGTAACCATCTAAATCCAAAAATACTTCGCTAGGGATAATGTCTCCTTCTGTTTTGACTTTTAGTAGGTAATCTTCATATTGTACGACTTCAAAATCTTCGTTTTCTACAGAAAAGGTAAATGGAGCTTCTCTTTCGAATTCTTTATCGTTATTGATAATTCTCGTTGTACCATCTTTGATGATGCTCGGCGCGGCGAACAAAATGAAGAGCAACAACAACAAGGGAGGCATGGTATATTTGAGGTATTTCCTATTCTTTCCTAAATCAATGGCTTTTTGGAATGGAGTAAGTTTTATTTCTTCTGATTTTTGATCGATACTCGCCAATAGAAGGTTGCTATTTCCTCCTTGCTGATCGGATTGTTGCTTGAGTTGAAGGATATTGAGGAGCTTATCTTTTACATTCTGAAAATGCTCTCCGATAATTTGTGCGGCTTTTTCGTGGGAAATCACACGACCAAGGTTCAGGATTTGCAACAAGGGCCAAAGCACCCAATATGCCAAGCTCAAACTACTAATGCCTATGAAGGAATAGAAGAATCCTTTCCTTACAGACTTATCAAAATAATAGTAATATTCTAATACATTGAAGAGAACAAACAAAGCTAGGATAAGACCCAAGGAGTAGAGTGTTCCTCGGATTAGTTTGTTGAAATAGAATTTCCGGATAAATCGATCAAGCTTTGATATAAGGAGATCGTAACTGTTCTTAGCTGCTGCCATTGTGTATACCTAAATTTCTCAGAGTCACTTCCAACAATATAGATGGTTCTTTATCTTAACTCTGTAACACCCCTAAAAAGTTTTCTCCTGTTTTGTTAAAGTTGAAAGTTCATTTGATTGTGTGGAATACAAAACACATGCGATATACGGAGAAAGTGCGGTTTTGTTTCACCAAAAGTACAAAATCTGTCATCAAGTGTCAAGAAGGTTTTGCGAATCTTCTTTATCTGTTACACGACGGCGAGGAGGTTCGGCTGGCAGACCTATGGTAAATACGGCTCCTTGCCCTTCTTCCGATTCTACTGAAATGGTTCCTTTTAGTTTTTTAATGATTTTCATGCAAATAGAAAGTCCCAAACCGGTTCCTTCGTAAGACGACCGTTTGTGGAGTCTTTGGAAAATGACAAAAATTCTTTCTTGTGCATCTTCAGGTATCCCGATTCCATTGTCAGCAAAGCTGATATAGTGCATGTTATTTTTCTTTTTATAACCAATAACCACTCTTGGAGGCGTATCGGGCTTGTTGAATTTAAGGGCGTTCCCCACCAGATTTTGGAACAACTGGGATATTAGGGAACGAGTAGATATAATGGTCGGGAGTTTTTCCTTCTTAATTTCGGCATTGGATTCTTTGATGACCAAACTCAAGTTGAAGAGTGTAACATCAAGAACATCGTTCAAGTCCACTTCTTCCCATTCCATTTCTTCTTGTCTTCCTACTGTTGCATATTTTAATAAATCATTGAGGAGTTTTGTCATTCGATCTACTCCTTCATTGACATAATTAAAAAATTCTCCGGAAGATTCGTCCAAGTCTTCTGCATATCTTTTTTGGATTAACTGAGAATAGCTTCCAATCATCCGTAAAGGTTCTTTCAAATCATGCGACACTACATAAGCAAATTGCTTTAGTTCCTGATTGGCTTCCATGAGCTCGGCATTTTGCTCTGCAATTTTATTGCGTTGCCGAATCAAGGTGTTTTGGTATTTGGTCAGGAGTTCTATTTCCTGTTCTTTCTTTTGGATATCATAACGGATTTCAATGTCCATGATCTGGCGATTCCGCTGTTCCATGGCGTACTTTTCCTGAGCTTGGGAATAGATAAGCTGGTAGTCGAGGGCTTTTTCAAAATTGCCTTTCTTTTTAAAGATGTTTGACATCAGCCTATATCCTCGAATTTCGGAAACGGTATCTTTCATTTGCTTGGAACTGACAATGCCTTTTCCTACGTATTTCATCGCCAAATCAAAATCTCCTAGTTTATAATAAATATTTCCTAGTGTGATGAAATTGATTTGTTTCCCTTCTATATTACCAGATTCCTCAATCAGAGCTTCGGATTCGAAAGCATATTCCAGTGCTTCTTGGTATTTTTTCTGGGCGACCAATGTACGGCTGATTTGAGCCATGATATGGGCCCTCATTTCAGTATAGTTCATACTGTTTGCCATGTTCAAGGCTCTTTGGAAATAGTCCAAGGCTTCATCCAACCGACCTACGGTGAAATAGATATTCCCTACATTATTCATGATAATGAGACCGGTGCTTTCGTCCAGAACATCTTCATAATCGTCCAGAACGGTGGTGTATCTATCCAACGCTTCATTATAATTAAAAAGGTTGGCATAGATGGTTCCTATATTGATGAGGCAATAGGCTGTTCCGTATCGGTAGTTGATTTCCAAACTCTTATCCAGGGCATTCCTGAAATTGAGCATTGCCATTTTGAAATCGTATTTTGTTCCGTGATAAACGGCTATGGCATTCAATCCTACAAATTCTTTTTCGCTATCCTCGAATTTGCGGCTCAATTCGATGGTTTTATTGCCGTATTCTAGAATTTTACCATACTCATGTCTTCTTAGATAAATTTTGACCAGTTGGCTATAACATTCCAGCAATTGTCTTTCGTCTAATTGTTGGTCATTTATCTTATCCAATGCTTCTTCGGCATACTCGATCGCATCATCATAATGATTTTGCAAGTAATGGAAATCACTGATGGCTAAGAGAAGATTGACATAAAGTGTGGAATAATCCTCTACATTTTCTGCTAGAATTTCATCAAAAATGATTTTCGCGTTTTCAAACTTTTCTTGTAATAAGAAGGTTTTGCCTTTATCTAGTAGGATGTCCCAATAATCCTCTTTTTTGTCTAAAAACAGCGTTAGGGCAGCATTGAGGTGCTCCAAAGATTCTTGATAGAGGTTTACTTCGTTATTGTACCGAGCCTTAATATTATTGATTCGGGCAATGAATTGAAGAATTTGTGCTTTTGTGGTATCATCTCCAAATTTGTCGGTCATTTCGAGAGCAACGTGTGCCGATTCCATAGAATCAGAGAACCGGCGTTGGCTCAAGGACAACTCAGCTTCATTCAATTCTCTCATAGCCGATCGGATATCTTTTGACATAGCTCCTAAATGATGAGATGTTGTTATTGGATTTCCCAAAGTTTTTTAACGCAACAATCTTCATAAATCATTCCAGAAATGAAGAAATGACAAAAGTGACGCTACTCAATTACCATTTCTTGGGTTCTGCTTTCCCAAAATAAAGAACTATTTCTTTAGAATCCACTTTTTTAACAAGAGATACCATCTTTATTCTACTACGCCTTCTAATCGAAGTACGTATTTTTTAGGATATGCATTTGTAATAACGGTTACTTCGGGTCTTTGGGCTCCTGCCTTATTCTTGCTATTAAAAGTGACATTTATGGCACTTTCATCTCCTGGTTTTATAGGTAGGAACGAAAAACCAGGTGCGGTGCAACCACAGGTTGCTGTGGCATCCATTATTAGTAAATCTTTGGTGCCTGTATTTTTAAAAAAGAATTGGTGTTTTACTGTATCTCCTTCTTTAATTGTACCAAAGTTGTGAGTGGTTTTTTCGAAGGCGATTTTTGGACTATTTACAGCGGGAGAAGGTTTAGGTTTGGTTTCCGAAGCTGTTTTAGCCGCTTCTTCCTTCTTTTTTTTCTCTTCTTCCCTTTTTTTCTTTTCTGCTAATTTCTTTTTGGCTTTCCTTATGCTATCCCTTCTTTCTTTTGCCAATTTTTCTTCTAATGCCTTTGTTTCGGTGGCGGCTAACGCTTCCTCTTCAGCTATTCTTTTCAATTCTGCAGAATCTACTTTTGGCTCTTCTATTTTTTCTTCCACTACAGGAAGAGTGTCTGTTACTTTTTCCTGAGGATCTTTAGCATCAGGAATACAACCTATCTGAATTAAGGTTATAGCCATACAGAATATCAATACTATCTTTTTCATACAATCTATGTGTTCTAATAAAGTCTAATCTATAGACGGAATTCCTAGCATAAGGTTGTTAACAAGGTTCAAAGGATATGTTTATTAGCTTTAGACCAACATCCGAATGGGATCTTCCAATACCATTTTGAATGTTTGAAGGAATTTGGCTCCTGTTGCTCCATCTACGACCCGATGATCGCACGATAGCGTTACTTTCATCATGTTGCCCACTACCATTTCACCATCCTTAACAATAGGTTTTGGGATAATGGAACCGACAGCCATAATACAAGCATCAGGCGGGTTGATGATTGCCGTGAATTCTTCTATTCCAAACATACCCAGATTAGAAATGGTGAAAGTATTCCCTTGCATTTCTTGTGGCTGGAGCTTCCTTTCTTTCGCTCTTCCTGCTAGTTCCCTTACTTCCATATTAATGGAGGAAAGTGATTTCGTATCCGCATTCCTGATAACCGGAACGAGCAATCCTTCATCTACAGCTACTGCCACACCTATGTTTACCTTTTTATTTTTTCTTATCACATCTCCTAACCAAGAAGAATTGATGTTGGGATGTTGTTTCAATGCCACTGCTGCGGCTTTGACCACCAAATCATTGAATGAAATTTTTGTAGGGGCTATTTCATTCATTTTCTTTCTGGATGAGATTGCCTTATCCATATTGATTTCCACCGTTAAATAGAAATGCGGGGCTGAGAATTTGCTTTCTCCCAATCTTCGGGCAATGACTTTCCTCATTTGGGAAAGCGGAATATCCTCATACTCGGTAGCCGTTGGGTTGGTAACGGGTACTGCTTTTTTGATGTTCAGGTTTGCGGGTTGAACGGATAAAGCCGGTTCTTTCTTTTGGGGTACACCTCCTTGTTGTAAAGCGGCTTCGATGTCCTTTTTCACTATTCTTCCATTATCCCCCGAACCTTTGATTGCTGAAAGATCCAATTGGGCATCTTTTGCCATTTTTTTTGCTAATGGAGATGCTTTCACTCGATCATCGCTAGGAATATTTCCTACTATTTCCTTAGGCTGATTAACCGGAGCCGGTTTTGCCGGTTCTTCGGCAACAGGAGGTATTTCCTTTTGAGGAGTTCCATTCGCAGACGGAGATTTCGCCTCGGCCCCTCCATCCAATAAGCTTTTAAAATCTTCTCCTTTTTCTCCAATGATGGCCAAGATTCCTCCAATAGGGACGGCTCCTTCGGCTATGGCAATATGTAACAAAACACCATCTGCCGGAGATTCAAAATCCATTGTTGCTTTATCTGTTTCTATTTCTGCCAGTAAATCTCCAATTTCTACTTCGTCCCCTACTTCTTTATGCCAAGCAACAACATTTCCTTCTTCCATGGTATCGCTCATTCGAGGCATCTTAACAACTTCAGCCATGATTTGTATCGTTTGATTCTTTTAATAATTTTTGAACGGAGGCGCCTTCATCCCCTATGATCAGGATAATGGTTCCTACTTTTATTTTCTTCTTGTTTTCTGGGTATTGATATAATACAGTTCCTTTATGGGATGCATCAATTTCAATGATTGCTTTATCTGTTTCGACTTCAACCAGTATGTCTCCTTTTTTAACAACATCGCCTACTTTTACCCTCCAATATAAGGCGTGTGCTTCTTCCATTGCATCACTTAGTTGGGGTAATCTAATGGCAAAAGCATTCTTTGTCTTTACCATTTCGTTTTCCCCATTTCCCCGATCCTTCAAAATAGCCAACACCTCTCCTACTTTTATTTCTCCTTCGGAAACCCTTATTTCTTCAATAATGCCATCTTTTTCTGCTTCTAACTCGAAAATAGACTTATCTGTTTCTATTTCCAGTAATATTTCTCCTTTTTTGATGGCATCTCCCTCTTTCTTGTGCCATTTAACAATAGTAGCGGCATCTTGGTCTTCTGAAAATCGAGGTAACCTGAGGGTATCCGACATAATCGAAAAACTTTAATGTAGAATATAATTTGGGTCAAAAATAAATTAAAAAACATGTCTGCACAACGTAAAGGTATTTTATTCTGTTCCTATTCTATTTAAAAAAGTGTTCAAAATATAAAACACTTGCTAATTAGGATGCGTATTATTCGTAATTTTGCAGCCATATGAATTTTTCATCGAAATTAATGGAGCAAGCTGTGGAGGCTTTTTCTAGTCTTCCGGGCATTGGCAAAAAATCAGCATTGCGGTTGGTGCTTCATCTGCTACATAAGGATATGGATGAGGTTGAGCAGTTTTCCAAGGCATTGGTTGACCTGAAGAAGAACATCAAAGAGTGTAAGGTTTGCCATAATCTTTCGGATTCTGATGTTTGCACTATTTGTGTTGATACCCATCGGAAGCAGGGTGTCATATGCGTGGTAGAATCCATTCGGGATGTGATGGCTATCGAGAATACGGGGCAATTCAGAGGGGTCTATCATATTTTGGGGGGCGTCATCAAACCCATTGAAGGTATAGGCCCCGATCAGTTAAATATCACGACATTGGTAGAACGGGCAAAAAAAGAGGAGGTGACAGAAATTGTGATGGCCATTAGTCCTACGATTGAAGGAGAAACCACTACTTTCTATATTTCGAAGCAACTAAAAAACATTTCAGTAAACATCAGTACTATTGCCCGCGGAGTTGCTTTTGGCGGAGAATTGCAATACGCCGACGAGTTGACTTTGGGCCGCTCGATAAGTGCCCGTATACCTTATCATACATCAGAATAAATGCAAACAACATGAATCATAAATATTTATTTTCTTTCTTGATATTATTATTCGGTAGTGTCACTTTATTTTCCCAAGATTATTTTGACCGGGTAGAATATTATATCGGAACCGGCTATAATTTGAGTTGGGGCAAATTCGATAATTTCAATTCGATTCTGAACCGTTATAATGAAACCAACACACAAGAGAAAGAATTTAAAGAACTTCATATACCCAATGGCTTTGCCTTTGCCGTAGGTGCTAATTTGAGTGTTTTTAGTTTTGAGGGAGGGTTTTCTCAAAGACAACAAAGAAGCAAGACTAAATTTGCTCTTAATGAAGCTCTAAGACAACGCGATGTTCGTTTAAGGATGAATACATATTATATACGAACCGGCGTAATTTTCCCTTCTGCCGATCGCTTTGCCATTGGTGCGGGTGTTTCCGGGAATTATAATAACATTAGATATAGCACTAGAGAGGGTGATGAAAAAAGCATGAATAGAGTGTCATTTATCAGCCCTGTGATCGAAAAAAGATATGGAATGACGGTTGACCTCAATTTCTATTTTGGAGCCATGAATGACCATTCTACGAAATTAATTCTTCGTCCATTTTATGGCTTTGTTTTCAAAACCGTAAATGCTGCTCCGTTAGATGAACTTTTGAATGGAGACACAAGTGGAGGGCTGTCCGATCCTTTTTCACAATTTGGCTTGTCGTTCATTGTCATTTATTCTGTTGTGAAATAATTCTATGAAACTATCCGTCATTATTGTCAACTATAATGTCCGATATTTTTTAGAGCAGACATTACTCTCCGTACAAAAGGCGGCACAAAAAATAAATGCAGAAATATTTGTTGTTGATAATAATTCTGTGGATGATTCTTTAGCCATGGTTCGGGAACGTTTTCCTGAAGTAAAAATAATTGCCAATAAAGACAACCCCGGTTTTTCCATTGCCAACAACCAAGCGATCCGAAAAGCTGAAGGGGAATATATTTTATTATTAAACCCTGATACCGTAGTAAAAGAAGATACTTTCGAAAAGTGTATCCGATTTATGGATGAACATCCAACCGCCGGTGGTCTGGGCGTAAAAATGATTGATGGCTCCGGCAAATTCCTCCCTGAATCCAAAAGAGGATTTCCCTCTCCCTTTGTTGCATTTTGCAAAACATTTGGTCTTTCTAAAATTTTTCCAAAATCTAAAATATTCAATCAATACCATTTAGGATATTTAGACGAAAATAAAATCAATGAAGTGGATGTCCTCGCAGGAGCCTTC
Source organism: Saprospiraceae bacterium (assembly GCA_020629255.1). Lineage (GTDB taxonomy): Bacteria > Bacteroidota > Bacteroidia > Chitinophagales > Saprospiraceae > JAHDCE01. The sequence continues at coordinate 13,828 of JAHDDR010000085.1, forward strand.
ATGCTTTTAAGAAAAACGACCCTTGACAAAATCGGATTATTAGACGAAGATTTTTTTATGTATGGAGAAGACATTGACTTATCCTACCGCATTAAAAAAGGTGGCTTTAAAAATTATTATTTCCCAGAAACTACCATTATTCATTACAAAGGGGAAAGCACTAAAAAAGGCAGTTTAAATTATGTAAAGGTTTTTTACAATGCAATGATCATTTTTGCAAAAAAACATTTTACTGGCACCAAAGGAGTTTTATTTATTTTCATGTTAAAGCTCGCTATTTATTTTCGCGCTTTTTTAGCTTTATTTTCAAATTTCGCACAAAAAGCAACGCTCCCCATCCTTGACATTATTTTAATGTCTGCAGGGCTTTTTTTCTTAAAAGATTTTTGGGCTAATTATTATTATCAAAATCCAGATTATTATAATAATTCTTTCTATTGGTTCAATATACCTCTTTATGTTTTTATTTGGTTTTTATCTATTTTCCTGAGCGGAGGGTATGATGATAAAAAAAGTTTGAGACGACCCGCAAGAGGTTTATTTTTCGGCACTATTTTATTGGCTGCCATTTATGGCTTCCTAGAATTGCAATTCCGTTCTTCTAGGATGTTGATTATTCTGGGTTCTTTTTGGTCTTTATTTTCTATTCTATCACTTAGGGTCCTATATCATTTTATCCAGTATAAAAATTTCAATATTGGAGAGACTCCTCCAAGCAACCTTGCTCTCGTGGGCAATTCCCATGAAATAAAAAGGGCAATGGAACTCCTTCAAAATGCGGGAGTTAATAAAAATTTCATCGGTTCTATTTCCCCTAAAAAGAACAGTTCAAATCCTAACTCATTGGGTCATTTTTTTCAATTAGAAGAAATTGTGAGGATTTACAAAGTCAATGAAATTATTTTTTGTTCCAAAGATATTAGTGCTGAAAAAATAATGAATAGTATGACGGGGTTGGGCCCACAAATTCATTATAAAATATTACCTGAAAAAAGTATTAGTATTATTGGAAGCCATTCTAAGAATGAATCGGGAGAATTATACACGATAGATATAGAATATAAAATAAACAACTCTATAAATCAAAGAAATAAAAAAATACAAGATTTTATTCTTGCTTTCCTTTTCTTAATTTCATGCCCGATCTTATTATTTTTTATCTATAATAAAATAGGTTTTATTAAAAACATTTTCACCGTTTTATTTTTTGAAAAAACATGGGTGGGATATCATCCTTCCAAGGAAGAATTCTGGACATTGCCTAAAATTAAAAATGGAGTTTTATTTCCTACGGATGCATTCACGACGAGCCTTACTGATAAAAAAACAATAGAACGTCTCAATTTTTTTTATGCTAAAGATTACTCTACAAACGAAGATTTAAACATCATTTGGAAAGGCTTTAAACAACTTGGTAGACAAAATTAAAACAACGCCATCGAAACCAAAAAGAAAACTACTGCACCCAACAAAAATGTAATGGCGGACAAAGTAGAAAACAACAAAAATTTAACACCCGTTTTTACATAACCTTGTTTATAATATTGCTTCATACCAAAGAACAAATAAACCAAGGAACCTATAGGAAAATACAGAGAGAAAAAATCCAATAACGGGAACATGTTCTCTAAGAACAATCCTAATGTTGCCACTATAAAAAAGAAGGATAACACATGAATCACAAAAACAACATGTTCTGTATAAAACATTTTTTTTCTAAAATAAAACATCAATAACAACAAACCTAAAACAGGAACAGATGCTAAAACACCCCATGACAAATGACTCTGTATATATTTAGACAGCATTTCTGGAGTCCTTTGGGTTTTCATTAATCTTGAAATGAATAATTTTTTCCAAAAACCTTCAATTTCATATTTTTCAAATATTTCTTCTGGAGGTAAAAACTCCCAATCTTCGTTACTTATTTTAATATTCACCAAAGCTATTGAGTCACTGAATTGTTTACTATACAAATTTGTCTTTAATGTATCCAATACTTGGGTTACTACCTTCGAATCAATTTCATTAGATAATTTTAGCTTTAATGTGTCCTCTTTATTTTCCAAATATTTCAACATATTCCAATTCGCCATCAAAGAATCTCTTTCTGTATTATCCCCATTCGAAAATTGGAAAAAAGATGAATCATTTTTTGTGATGATTGAAGATACTCCAAAATAAATGACCAAAGAAACCAAGAGCAATCTACCTGGAGGCGTATATCTTGCCCTCTTTCCCTTGAAGAATTCAGTCGATAAAAAACCGGGTTTAAAAAGAGCCAAAGGCGTTCTCCAAATTTTGGAATCAAAATTAAAAAGGTTGCCAAAAAATTCTGCCATTAATTCTCGGAAACGGAATCGTTCCTTTTTATTTTTTTGACCACAATTTCCACAGAACTTGGGTTCTCCTTCTAAGGGATAATGACAATTAGGACAATATTTATTTTTCATCATTGGATTTCGTTTCTACATTTCCGAACACCGCCATCAAAATAAAACGAATATCATTTATGATGCAAGAAAATTCCATCTTCGTTTCATTTTACTAGACTTAATTTCGAATTTTATCTTTTTGTGCAGGATAAGACCCAATTAAAATCTCATTACCTTTGCATCATAAAATAAAATCTAAGATGCTTAAAGATAAAATAAAAAGCCTGGCAAAGAAATACCAACAAGATGCCATCCACATTCGGCGACATATACACATGAACCCCGAATTGTCCTTTGAAGAAGTGGAAACCGGAAAATATATTTCGGAAAAATTAAAAGAATTTGGTATCGAGCATGAACACGGCATTGCCGACAATGGTGTTTTGGGTATGATTCGAGGAAAAAATCCTGATAAAAAAATTATAGCCCTTCGAGCTGATATCGACGCCCTCCCCATTCAAGAAGCCAATGATGTCTCCTATAAATCAAAAAAAGAGGGCATCATGCACGCTTGTGGGCATGACGTCCACACCGCTTCCCTCCTTGGAGCCGCAAAAATATTATCCGATTGTAAAGATGATTTTGAAGGGAGCATCAAATTATTATTCCAACCTGCAGAAGAACGCCTTCCTGGGGGAGCATCCATCATGATAAAAGAAGGAGCATTGGAAAACCCAAAGCCACAATCCATTATCGGGCAACACGTGCACCCACCGTTAGCTTCTGGAAAAATCGGCCTCAAGCCGGGTATTTATATGGCTTCCGCCGATGAAATTTATGTAACCGTTACCGGTCGGGGTGGGCATGGAGCGTTGCCACAAGACTGCATCGATCCCATCGTCATCACGGCACATATCATTACTGCCTTACAACAAATTGTGAGTCGAAATGCCAACCCCGCCATGCCTTCTGTTCTGACTCTTGGCAAAATTAATTCTACCGGTGGCTCTACGAACATCATCCCTAATGAAGTGAAATTATTAGGAACGTTCCGAACTTTTGATGAAGAGTGGAGGAATGATGCTCACAAAAGAATGAAAAAAATGGCAGAATCGATCGCCGAAGGCATGGGAGGAAAATGTGAGTTCATTGTTGAGCGAGGATATCCCGCGTTGTATAACAACCCAGAACTTGCTGTGAACACCAAGCATTGGGCGATTGAATTTCTCGGAGAAGAAAATGTTGTGGATCTTCCCTTGCGTTTAACGGCAGAGGATTTTGCTTATTACTCCCAAGTAATGCCAGCCTGTTTTTATAGATTGGGCACCGGAAACGAATCCAAGGGAATTACCTCTCCGGTCCACACCACCACCTTCGATATTGATGAGGATTGCATGGAATTAAGCATCGGGCTTATGGCTTGGCTCGCCGTGAAGGAGTTGGGAAATTAAAAAACCAAAAGGGATGATGCATCCCTTTTGGAAAAAAGCAAAATATTATTAATGATTAAGAGCCTAGAATTATAGTTTCTTGAGGATGGATTGCATTTCTTTTGCCTTGTATTTATTCCCTGTTTGGAGGTATTTTTCAATGGCTTGAAATGCAATCTCCTTTTGCCCTTGTTTTATTAAAGATAAAACATGGTACCACGATGCTTTAGGTGCATCTAGAAAATCTCCTTCTTTTAAATTTTTGAAAATATTTTCAGCCTCTTTGTTCTTTCCTTGTTCTAGAAGGGAAATGCCTTCGGCTAATTTCAAATCAAAATAGAACGGATCATTTTCATTGATAGACGTTAGTACCGGCTGCAATAATTTTTGTACGGATGGATAATCCTTCCCATTAAATGCTTCTTGGATTTCTGAAAGAGATTCTGTGTCCACTCCTTTTTGAACCATGTTCATATTATCATGCTGATTATAATATGCATATAATTTTTCTGGAGAGTCTGAAGAACCTGGGTTCATAAAAAAGAATACACCCACCATTAAAAGCAAGCAAGCTGCCGCTGCCAATGGCTTCCATCCCAATTGCCTCACTTTAGCTGGAGTTGTTGTTTTTTGAACGGATTCTTTCGGTTTGGATCCGGAAAGAGCCACTTCTAGCTTCCCTTTGAAATTCTGAGCTTCTTTTCCTTTTAGGAAGGTTGCAATTTCCGGGTCATTTTCTATTACTTCATATCCTTCGTCAAAATGGTCGAAAAGTTCTTTATGTAGACCTATTTCTTCCTTGAGTTGAGGAATGGATTCGATCCTATTTTCAAAATCGATTCGTTCCTGTCCCTTAAGTTCCCCAGACAAGTACTTCTCGATAAGTTGATATGTTTTTTCATCAAATTCCATAATGCTAAGAGCTGAACCTCTTATCTGAT
>JAHDDR010000086.1 GCA_020629255.1 Saprospiraceae bacterium
AACATACAATCACAAATAAAAAATAATTTGTGATTGTAACAATTGTCCCATTTTTTAGGAAGTGGGGCAATTTTTAGTTATTATTATCAATTATTAACTAAATGAAAATCAAATGAAAAAATTAAATATTTATACCTATGGCATAACATTTATATTGTTATCCTTCTTCTTTATGTTTTTGACTTCTTGTAATCCTACTATTCACAAAACATTATCTGATATAGAAACAGGGAAATCTATTATTCAGCATGAAAATGGAAAATATAGTGAACCACTTCCTACAAGAAAAGCTTTTGAACAATTAAAAGACAATGAGAAATTATATCTAAGTTCGGGACGGGTTATTTTTAAAGAACCTCTTGTTATTGAAAAGCTGAAAAATATTCAAATTATTGGAAATAATACTTCTATTGTAGCCAAAATAGATATGCCCATTATTACTTTTAAAAATATTGATCAATTATCTATTTCCGATATTTTAGTCGTACACGAAATCGGAGAATGGTGTGCCCAAAATTGTGTAGAAATTTATAATTCATCTAATATCAATATCAAAGATTCTAAATTTGATGGTTCTGGATATTTTGGATTGGCTTTAACTAGATGTCAAAATGCCTCTATTGAAAATAATAAATTTTTTAATTGCGAATATGGGCTAGCAGCTTGGGATTCTTCTGGTTTATCTATAAAAAATAATCATTTTTCTAAGAATAGAGCCCAAGACATACAAGTCAATGATAAAAAACAATTTATTAATGACTTTACAACTGAAAATACTTTTGAAAAATAAGAAACTGTTTTAAATTAAGCATTAAAAGCCCTCTTTGAGATTAAAAAACAAAGAGGGCTTTTAATTATCATGCCGAGGGTAAACCCACAGAAAATTGAGAGCCTTCATTTATTTTGCTACTCACATTTAAAATACCTTTATTTAAATCAATGAGTTCTTTAACTAAATTTAATCCTAGGCCTGTTCCTTTTCTCGCTAATGGTATGTTTATTATCCAGGACAAACTGTCGGGAACAATCCTTGCACTTATGATTCTGTTTCCCATAGTAAGTGAATCCATTCTTTTTTATATTTGTACTCAGGAAATTGGGACACTCAGGCATATTTTTAGGTTTTGATCGACATAAAAATATATAACCTGATCCTAATTGCCTTTTTATTTCTTTTCAGCCTTACATTTGATACATTGCCCAAAATTAAATCGTATTCCAAACTGCCCGTACCCATTGAGGTAAGAACGATTGGTTCGTCGGTCTTCTTCTAAATAATTAGAATGCCTACTTTTGAAAGCCATCTGGCCAACAAGGGATATTTTCTTGCTAATTTCTTGTTCCCAATTCAAACCTAATTTTAGATATTTATAAACAAGGGGTTGATCAACATTATCAGCACCTAAAAAATTATTCGAATATTTTTTATTGACCCATGATGCATCTAGTTTCATTTTTGTTTTCTTATTTTTATAAATGAAAGAAGCACCATTTTCGAATAGATTATAATTCAAGGTATTCCTATCTGTACTTCGTCTGTAAAGAATCGTTGAACGAGGCTCTAAAAATAAATTTTTTCCAATTTTAAATCGAATATTTCCATTGAATTGATAATAATTCAAACGATAAATATTGGTATTCGAGTTTGTTGTTATTCCATCTTCCGATAACTCGTCGCTAATAGATGCCGTATTTCCATTTCGAGTATAATTTCTTGTTTTAATGGTCGTGGATATTTTATATTGCTCAATAAATTCAGATGATTCTATTTTAGCCTTGTATGAAATAATTCCTTTCCATTCTTTATAAGAAAGAGGAGTAGTGCCGTTTAATTTAAATAATTTATTCGAACGAGATCCTTCAACCATTAATTTTTTATTTTTATCTAATTTGAATTCAAATCCGGTACCGAAATAATATTTAATATAAGGACTTGAAATGTTGAACAAATCATCCGGATTTTCTTGTCTGAGTCGAGTAGCATGTTTGAATCCAGCGTTATGAAACATTGTTATTTTTTTATGTAGGGAATAAGAATAATTTCCAGATAAACTATTTTTAATGACACTTGCATTGGTCTGACTAAAATACCATTGTGAGCTATTATTCATCTGGAAAGAAAGGATTTGCTTTTTCCATTTTCTTTTATGGTTTATTTTTCCGGCTAATGTAGAATAGGCAGAAGAAAAAATTAAATCAGGTTTTTCAAATAATTTCCCATTGTCTAAATAACTTGTTGGGTTATTGAAAATATTATATTCATATCCACTTTGAGTTTCGACTTGGATTTTTGTTTTGACTTGTCCCCACACTAATATTGGGAATAATAAGGATAAGCTGATTATTAAATATTTCATTTTGAATTTGATTTCGTGATGGACTAGATAATTTAAGGCGCTGTTGATTCTTGGGCAGAAAGGAGTCCTTCTTCTTGAATAATGATGGTTGTGATTTTAGATTCTTCCTTTTTTTGGATGAAATAATCTAGGATGGGGGTTCCGATAAGTAATCCTAACAATAATAGAATATAGGGTATAGAAGATTTTTGAATTTTCATGATTCTAGCTTTTAATTAATGCAAAATTCCTTGTAATAAGGGATGGGATTGAATGGTTTCTTTTAAGCCTTGTTGGTTGACAATTTGTATGCCGAGTCCTGGACGTACATTTACTTCCATAATCATTGGGCCGATGTGTTTATCCAAAACAATATCCACACCTAAATATTGTAGGGGAAAGGCTCTGGAAGTATGAATAGATAATTCTAATAATTCATCCCAAAAAGGAATTTCTTTTCCTTTAATGAGTAAATGTGAATCCGGATGGAAATCATAATAATTGTTTCCGTCGAATCCGGTGGTTAATAGACCCGTCGACATATCAATGCCAATGCCTAAACCTCCTTGGTGTAAATTTGCTTTTCCATCAGAGCGATCGGTAGGTACACGTAGCATAGACATTATAGGAATATCTTTTAATAAAATAACCCTGAAATCCGGTACACCAATTGGATAAATTTCTTGGAAAAAAGGATGAGGATCTATACAGCGTTCTATTAGTACTCGATCTCTTCCTCCTAGAGAATAAATTCCCATGATAATGGTCGCAAAGTGTTGGAAAATATTTTCTTCGTAAATAATTTTGCCCCCTTGCATCCATTTTCCGTCATTATTTTTTCGGATGATTTTTATGCCACCACCGCCACTACCGTTAGCAGGTTTTATAGCGAGGCAATCATACTTTTGAACCTCTTTCCAAACGGAATAAATATCACCGATTCTTTCTATCACACCATAGGTTTCTGCACAAGCAATATTATTTTGATGCAGAATGGTTTTTGCATTAACCTTATCATCTGCCCATTTGTAATCTTTTCTTTGGTTGAACACATAAACCAATTCAACATTTCTTTGATTGATACCACAGATTTTTTGTTCTAGCTTTCTATTTTTCTTTGAAAAAAACATATTTCGATTTTTTAATGAATGCCTAAGAAATAAAACATGACTAATTGATAATCCAAGAAAACCGCTTGTATTCGGTAACACGAAGACCAATCCATCGACCCAGCAATAACATAATGCTGACAATAATGGCAAGTGATTCGGGAAAGGTGAGGAAAAATCCAGTAAGAAAATTAGATTGGTAAACACCATAACATAAAATAATAATAGCTAGTGTTTGTCCTTGTATTTTAAGTGCATCCTTGATGCCTTCTTCCAAAATTATTTTAGCAAATTTTTCAGCTGCGATACTTAAAATCACAATCGGGAAAAATATAACAGAACTTAAAGCAATATTATTTGTTTCGATACCGAGGTGCGTAAGTCCTAATAATCCAACAACAACCCCTATTAAAATAATGACCAGTTTAGGGGTGTATAATAATCCCCAGCGGGTAAGAGGGAAATGTAACAATCCGACAATGGAAACAACGCCGAGGTATAAAACAATTCCAAACATCAAGCCGACACTTTCTAAAGAAATGGTGATAATAGCGGGTAAGAAAATTCCGAATGTTTTGATCCCAATTACATTTCTGAATAATGCAATAATTAATGAACATAAAGGAAGCAATAAAATTACTTTTAATAATTCCATCGGAATTTCTCCTTTTGTAGGTAAAGACCAAAGAGTAAAAGGAATCATAGCTGCTCTTGAAAATTCTTCTTTTTTTTCGATATCGAAAACATAATCAAATTCGATGTTTTTGGATCGCTTAATTAAAAAATGATCACCATAATATAGTTGCATGTAATTTTGAGGCAAATACGCAAAATGTTGATTCAGAGCATCGAAAGGGACCCAATGACCATTTAAAAATACCTCTGCCCATAAATGGGATGTTTTCTTTTTTCCGGTTTCTAAAATAATGCCTCCTACAACTCTGGAGGGAATTCCTTTTGCACGGCATAAAGCAACAAATAACCGACTTTTGCCATTACAAGATGCTTCATTTTGTTGCAAGGCGGTTACAGCATCTGTCAAATCACTGGTTTCGTTGGATGGTATCTGATTTACGTACCTATAAATATTTTTAATACTGAATAATACATTATCTGTATGTCGATTTAATTTTTGAGATAAAATTTGTATGGCATCATCTTCTGATTGGATATGGAGAGAAGGAGAAATAAATGATTCTTCAAGGATGTGCAAATCTTTGATTTTTAATTTCGGATCAATTTGATATTTCAAAGCTTCACCCGAATAATTAAAATGATAAGAAATGTTTTGTTCTCCTTTTACATTTTGTTTTCTCCATTCACCCATTCGCCCTTCATTCAAATTAGAATTCGAAAAGGTGAATTGGTTGGAAAAAAATCCTTCTTGTGTAATGTTTTGTCGCGCATTACTTTGGGGTAAATATGCTTTTACGAAAGCAGTTTCTTGTTCTCCTTTTACATGGAAATCAAATTTCACATCATAAGAAGATTCAGGAATGAATTGTTCCGAACTAAAGTACCCCTTAGTCATTTTCCAACCAATTAATAAAGATGGAAAAAGAAACATCAGAACTACTGATAAATGATAATCAATTAACTTTTTCATATTTTCTTTCTTTTGTTGCGACAGAGATAATTTCTATCCATTTATACCCCTACAACTACAAAGCCCTGAGATACCCTACCTCAGGATTGAAAAAAAATGGAATTAATTTTAAAAACTAGTAGCTAACTCAAAAATGTTTATAGAAACAAAAGGATAGGATGATAATATTAGATGAGACACGTTTTCTACTCAAAGGATATTTTGAGACGACTCCTATTCTCCATCGAAATCCATATGATGCGAGTCATTTGGACTTTCTTATTATATTTACCCCAAAAATCAGTAATGGCAGAACCGTCGATCTGTAAAGAGCCCATTTTCGAATCCATCTATTTTGACCAGGCGGAGGATTTACGTAATTTTCTATACTACAAATCCGGAAACCTGAAACAAGCCGAAGATTGGGTGCAGGAATCTTTTATTCGCTTATGGGACAATTGTGCGAAGGTGAATCTGGATAAGGCGCGTTCTTTTTTATTTACTGTAGGCCATAATCTTTTTTTGAATGCGGTGAAGCATGATAAAGTAGTCTTGAAATTCCAGCAGCAGCAAACGCATAAGACATCATCACAAGAAACACCCGAATATCTACTTGAAGAGAAAGAGTTCCAAGCAAAATTACAAAAAGCCATTTCCGATTTATCCGAACCACAAAGGGTTGTATTTCTGATGAATCGGATAGATAAAAAGACATATAAAGAGATTGCTGAAACCTTGGGAATCAGTGTGAAGGCAGTAGAAAAGAGAATGCACAAGGCATTATTGGCTCTCAGAACGATTTCTAAAAAAATATAGGATGAGGTAGGGTGAAACCGATTTCAGTTGTTCTATAAAAGAAGACGTGTAGAAATCTAACTAAAAATTGGCGTATGGCAGACGATTACAAAGATAAAGATACTTTTTTAGCTCGGTGGCTCAACGGAACCCTCTCCGAAGAGGAAAAGAACTCCATCAAGGATAAGGATGATTTTGAAGATTTACAAAAAATTTTGTCTGAAGTGGATAAGATGGAACTTCCACCGATGGACAAACAAAAATCTTTTGCGGCCTTCAAAAAAGCGAAGAATAATGCCTCTTCACCCCCAACCAAAGAAGCAAAAGTAAGACGGATGGGCATACTTCCTATTGCTGCAGCTGCAGCTATTTTGTTGTTGGTCGGGTTTTTTATGTTCAAACCAACGGGTGATGCATGGGTGGAACACAATACACTGGCCCACGAAAATAAAAAAATAGAATTACCCGATGGGTCGACCATAGAGCTCAGTCATCATTCTATGGCAAAATGGAACGACTCGGATGCTTGGAAAAAGAATCGAGTAGTCGAAATGGAAGGAGAAGCGTTTTTCGAAGTTAAAAAAGGGAGTTCTTTTCAAGTAGAAACAGAACAAGGAATAGTAACGGTTTTAGGAACTAGTTTCAATATTTATAATTATAAGGATAGATTTGAAGTATCATGCTATACGGGCAAGGTTGAGGTGAAAAGTACTTCACATATTCCTGTAATTCTTACACAGGGCAAAATGACTCGTTGGTCTAAAAATGGGTTTGAAATCAAAGATTTTAATGCGGATTCCCCAACGGATTGGAGTGAAAATAAAAGTCAGTTTGTTGCCGTGCCCTTGTCCCGTGTCCTGGAAGAAATGGAAATCCAGTTTGAAATAAAGTTTGATGTTACATCCATAGATGCAACATCACTTTTTACTGGAACCTACTTGCACAAAAATTTGGATACCGCATTAAAAATGGTGTTGGAGCCCATGAATTTGACGGGCCAAAAAAATGGAAATATAATAACATTATCCGAAAAAGATTGATTTGATTCGAAGAGTAAGCTTGATAATAATAGGGTTGATGGGGGTATGGATTTTTTCATTTGCCCAAACAGAAATTTTGATCCATTTAGAAGCTGAGGATATACCTTTAGTGGATGTTTTTCAACAGTTAGAAAAAGAGTATGAAATTTCGTTTTCGTATAATCCCGAATTAATAGAAGAATATCGGGTGACCACGAAATTAATTCGAGAACCTTTAGAACATGCCCTCGAAATCATTTTAAATCCCTTCCCATTAAAGTATGAATTGGTCGAACAAGAATACATCTTGATTTCAAAGGATGATAAAAAAATACCAACGAATCCAAATGTCCTTTCCTTGTGTGGTAAAGTGTATGATGCATTAACGAAAGAACCCTTAGAATTTGCCAATGTATTTATTGCCAATTCTAATTTAGGTGTGGCGACCAACGGAAAAGGTGCATTTAACATCCAAGGGAATTTTGATCTAACGGACTCTATAGAAGTTCGTTTTTTGAGTTACAAAACCCAACAATTTTTGGTGAAAGAGTATCAAGGCGAACCGTGCTTTGATGTGTATTTGGAATTGGAAGAATATGAATCGACGCCCATTGTTGTAACCGATTATTTATTGGATGGAATGTATTTGAGAAATAATTCGGATGAGGTGAAGATCCAACCGGATAAAATGAATGTGCTTCCCGGTCAGGCGGAACCCGATGTACTATACACCGTTCAATTATTGCCTGGGGTGAACAGCCCGGATGAATCGGCATCTAAAATACACATTAGGGGAGGAACACCCGACCAAAATTTAATTTTATACGATGGGATTCCGATGTATCATAGTGGTCATTTTTTTGGATCTATTTCTGCATTTAATCCTTACGTTGTCGAAGAAATAAATGTTTGGCGGGGTGGTTATGGAGCCGAATATGGCGGGCGGGTTTCTGGTGTAGTGGATATAAAAAGTCAAGGAGATATTCCAGAAAAAATAAAAGGAGGAGTGGGGTTGAATTTTACTCATACCGATGCACATGCTATCATTCCTTTTTTCGAAAATAAATCGGCATTGATGTTTTCTTTCCGACGATCCATAACCGATGTGTGGGAATCCCCTACATTTGCTCAATTGAAAAATAAAGTTTTTCAGGGAACAAAAATTAATGATAATGCAGAAGAGGAGGAAGAAGAAGAGAATGAAATAGAATTAGACAGTAAATTTAATTTTTATGATGCCCATCTGAAATGGCTGCTAGAACCAACATCGAAAGATAAAATTTTTGTGAGTTTCTTTTCTGGAAATAATAATTTGGATTATAGTGTCGAAAACTCAGTAGATGAATTGGATGTAGCAGATCAACTCCGTTTAAAGAATTGGGGCATATCCGGAAGTTGGAAAAGGAATTGGAATGAAAAATGGAGCAGTGAATGGCTGGGGTCTTATTCCCATTTTAACTATGTATATCGATTAGCCATTGAAAATGATAGCATCGAAACGAATTTGGAAAACACTACAAAAACCAATACCATTTCTGATTGGAGAATTCAATGGATGCATCAATATTTGATACAAGATCATCATACAATTAAAGGAGGTGTTTTATGGAATGCCTTAAAAATTGGGTTTGATATTGATGAGGTGTATTTATTCGAGGATAATTTTGAAAATGAAGAATCTGTTCAAGGAAACATTACCACTGGATTCTTGGATTATTCGTTTCAGAAGAAAAAAATATTTCTTCATTTAGGATTGAGATACAATAGGTATCAGAATCATTATTGGGAACCTCGGTTTTCTTTACACTACCAAGCATTAAAATCATTAAAATTTAAATTACATGGAGGAATTAACCATCAATTCGTAAGTCAATTAGTAGAATTGGATTTTAATAATTTAGGAATAAATAATGAAATTTGGGTATTGTCAGATAAAAATGATCCCATTATACAAGGACAACAAATAGCAGCTGGTTTTATTTATATTAAAAATGGCTGGCAAATAGATGTAGAAGGATATCTAAAAAGATTAAATAATATTACCTCATTGTCAACCAGTTTTGGAACCTTGGCTAATGACAATTTCAGTACCGGGAAATCCGAAATATGGGGTATCGACATCCTATTAAAAAAACGATGGAAAAAATACAGAACATGGGCAAGTTATACATATGGCGTTGCAAATTATTCTTTTCCAGAAATCAGCTCGAAATCTTTTCCATCATTTCATGATCTCAGACATCAATTTCAGTGGATACACATGTATAAAATGAAAAACATGGAATTTTCTTTAGGATGGTCTTTTCATTCGGGTTTGCCCTACACACCCTTACAATCGGAAACAACCCGCATTGTATTGGATGATAACGAAGAGTACATATACTCTGATCCAGTACTAGGAGAAATTAATAGTGCCCGTTTGGATAAATACCACCGTTTGGATTTTTCTTACATGTATACTTATACACCCATTAAGGTCGATCATTGGAAAATAAAAATGGGCTGTTCGATTAATAATATTTATAATCGGAATAATATTTTTAGTAATACCTACCAACAAAATATACAAGAAGAAGATGCTGAAGAAATATCAGTCCTGGAAATAGAAAAAAGATTACTGAAATTTTCACCCAATGTCATGCTTAGATTTGAATGGAGATAATGGAGCAAAATTATAAATAAAAAAATCCCGAATTTTGGAACTCCAAAATTCGGGATTTAAAAAATACAAACTGGAATTTACCAAGAACGAATTTCAAACGGCATCCTCATTTGGTACCCCTGTACATTTTTTACCTCCTTCATCATTTCATACATTTCATAACCTTCTTCTCCCAACTCAGAACGGATAAGTTCTTCCTTTAACATGGTGGAAGCTGAAGCCGTTTTTTGCCCGGTTACTTTTTCGATGAAAGCTTGAAGGGGTTCTTTTGTTACCGGATATTGGGAAACACGATATTTTTCTAATCCTGCTTTTTGGGCTGCAATTTCTAGAGCATCATCTAGGCCACCCAATACATCCACCAAACCAATTTCCTTAGCTTTTTGTCCTGTCCAGACCCTTCCTTGTGCTACCTCATTCACTTCTTCCCTTGTCATATCACGTCCTTCTCCAACTCGATTTAGGAAAATTTCATAAATTTCATCCACGCCTTCCTGAATAATTTCCCCTCCTTGGCCATCAATATCCATAAAAGGAGAGATCCCTGTGGCAAATCTAGATGTTTTTACCGTATCGAATTCGACACCTATCTTGTCTTTCAACATTTTTTGGGCACTAGGAACCATTCCGAATACGCCAATCGAACCGGTAATCGTATTCGGCTCTGCCAAAATGGTATCTGCATTACAAGAAATATAATAACCACCCGAAGCAGCCACATCACCCATCGACGCAATAACTGGAAGACCTTGGGCTTTCGCCAATTCCAGTTCCCTCCAAATTTCTTCGGATGCAAAAGCACTTCCTCCGCCAGAATTTACTCTCACTACAATGGCTTTTACTTTTTCATCCTGTCTGATTTTACGAAGCAACTTTGCATATTTCTTACCTCCAATACTTCCAGGTTCTCCTTCTCCATCAACAATAGAGCCTTCTGCAAAAACAACTGCAATTTTATCTTTGGTTTTGAAATTTTTCTTCAGTTTTCCGGCATAATCAGCAATACCAATAGAATTGATTTTATCTTTCTTACCTGTTAAACCTAATTTGAATTTAAGAGCATCTATTAATTGATCCCGATAGGCTTCCTTATCTACAAACCCTAAATCAACGGCATCTTTGGCATTTCTCAATTCATAATTGTCTGCTATTTCTTTAAGCTCTGGTACGGTTATGCTTCTGGACTCAGAAACATCTTCCAAAAAGATATTATAAAGCCCATTCATGTATTCACGGACTTGTAATTTATTATCCTCACTCATTTCATTTAAACGGAAAGGCTCGGTTGCACTCTTGAAATTACCGACATAGAAAATTTGCATTTTTACGCCTAACCTGTCCAACATATCCTTAAAGAAAGGGATCGAAGAAGCAAAACCTTTAAATTCGACACCACCTCTAGGATTGACGAAAATCGAATCGGCAGTCGAAGCAATATAATAGGCTCCTTGCGAATACATATCTCCATAGGAATAGATGAATTTTCCGCTATCCTTGAAATCAACCAGAGCATCTCGAATCACAGATGCCGTTGCACTTCCCAAGGATGTAGAAGACATTTCCAAGAAAATACCTTTTATTTTGTCGTCTTCTTTGGCCATTTCGATACTTCTGACCATATCATACAAACCGACTTTTTTCTTTTGTTCGAAATCGAAACTCAAAGGGTCGCTTGTTGGAACATTATTGGTTTTTTCAGGTACAGCTTGAGAAAAATCCAATTCAAGGACAGAATTATCCTTTACGGTAACTTTGTTTCCACCACCACCGGCACTGGCTGCAATACCCACCATGAATAAAAAGAATAATCCGAAAAGAAGGCTCCCTGCCAAAATCACACCCAAGCATGATCCGAAAACAATTTTGAAGAATGAGTTTTTCATATGTAATCCTAGATAAAATTCTTTAATAATATTGATAATGCAAAAGTAAGAATAGAAGTATGAAAAGAGGATTTTTTTGGACAAACGAATCAAATAGGGGGAATAAGGGCTTATTTTTTAGATTTTAGAACTGAATTGTACCATTTTTGTTGATAAAGAAATAAAACAATTAAGGAATGGATAATTTGAAACAGGTAATATTAGGAGGAGGATGCTTTTGGTGTTTGGAAGCCGTTTTCCAATCCATAAAAGGAATTGAAAAAGTGGTGTCTGGTTATGCCGGAGGGAAAATCAAAAATCCGACCTACAAAGAAATTTGTTCGGGGCTAACTGACCATGCGGAGGTCATCCAAATTATGTATAACCCGGATATGATAATGTACAAAGATATCATAGAATTATTTTGGCATGCCCACGATCCAACGACATTAAACAGACAAGGGAATGATGTCGGTACACAATATCGCTCCATCATTTTATATGAAAATGAAGAGGAAAAACAAACAGCTCTAACATCTAAAAATCAGGCGGAAGCCAACAAACTTTGGAGCAATCCCATCGTTACAGAAATAAATAAGTTAGATACATTTTACCCTGCAGAAGTATATCATCAGAATTATTATAATTTGAATAAGGATAAAAATCCATACTGCTCTATCATCATCGCTCCGAAAATTGCAAAATTCAGAAAGGAATTTGCCCATTTATTGAAAGAATAGGAGTTGCAATATTAAATTATCATTAAGAATAGAATAAGATGATGAATTAATGTAGCAATTGATGAAAAGTTTTCCATGAATTTCTTTTAGATTTGCACATGGAAAAGAGAATAGCACCTGCCAAAGAGAAAATCAGAGAAGGATTGACATATGATGATGTCTTGCTCGTACCGTCTTATTCCGAAATTCTTCCCAGAGAAGTAGATATCCGATCCAAACTTACCCGAAACATTACCTTGAATACTCCTATTGTTTCTGCAGCTATGGATACGGTTACCGAAAGCCGCTTGGCGATTGCATTAGCTAGACAAGGGGGAATTGGTATGATCCATAAAAATATGAGCATCGCTGCACAAGCGGATGAAGTCCGAAAAGTAAAACGTTCAGAATCAGGAATGATCCTCGACCCGGTTACATTAAGAGAAAATGCCCGCCTAGGAGAAGCCCTCGAACTCATGCGTAAATTCCGTATCGGAGGCATTCCCATCGTAGATGATTCAAATAAATTAATAGGTATCTTAACGAATAGGGATTTAAGATTCGAGTCGGATAAAAACCGTTTGGTCAACGAACTCATGACGCATAAAAGTCTAATCACCGCTCCGGAGGGGACAACATTAGAACAAGCCAAAAAAATACTCCATCAATATAAAATTGAAAAACTCCCGGTAGTGGATGAAAATTATAAGCTAGCCGGGTTGATTACTTTCAAAGATATCATGAAAGTAGAAGATTATCCCAATGCTTGTAAAGATAAATTTGGAAGATTAGTAGTGGGGGCAGCCGTCGGTGTTACAAAAGATATGTACGAACGGATGGGGGCATTAAAAAATGTAGGGGTGGATGCTATTACTATTGATACGGCACATGGACATTCAAAAGGTGTTTTGGATCGGGTGAGAGAAGCGAAACAAACCTTTCCCGATCTGGAAATCATTGCTGGTAATGTAGCAACTGGAGAAGGGGCAAAAGCCTTGGTCGATGCCGGAGTGGATGCGGTAAAAGTGGGCGTCGGACCTGGTAGTATCTGTACGACTAGAGTCGTGGCTGGTGTCGGTGTACCCCAACTCACTGCTATTATAGATGCCTATCAAATGATTCAAGGATCCGGTGTGCCTATTATAGGGGATGGTGGTATCCGATTTACCGGAGATATAGTAAAAGCCATTGCCGCGGGAGCCAGTACCATCATGGCTGGTGGCTTGTTTGCTGGTGTCGAAGAAGCACCAGGGGATACTATTATTTTTGATGGTCGTAAATTCAAAACTTATCGAGGAATGGGATCATTAGGAGCGATGAGCCAAGGTTCTTCGGATAGATATTTCCAAGATGCAGAAGACGATCTCAAAAAATTAGTACCAGAAGGTATCGAAGGTCGGGTAGCCTATAAAGGCACGCTTGCAGAAGTCATGTATCAATACATTGGTGGACTCAAGGCAGGTATGGGATATTGCGGAGCAAGAAATATCGAAGAATTGCAAAATGCTAAAATGGTGAAAATTACCCATGCAGGGTTTGTAGAGAGCCATCCGCATGATGTTGCCATTACGAATGAATCACCGAATTATTCAAGAAGGTAATTATCGAAAGGTATCGTCTCTGATCCAACCATCGCTATCCCGCCACTTTTGTTCTTGTTCCCGTTGTTGGCGGGTTTTATCAAAAGTGTCATGAGGAAGGAACGGTCGTTCTATGCCATCATCAAATTCTATTTTTTCAAAATGTTGGAGCTCATCGGGTTCTAAAATATCCTTGTACTGGTAAGCCAGAATCAGACCCACCATTCCACCGGCCAAGTGGCTTTGCCAAGAGACTTCTCCTTCGGCGTCGGGCAATAGTCCCACAATCATACCCGAATACATCAACACCATTATAAGAGCCAATACAATAGAACGGATATTCCTTCGAAAAATCCCACTCCAAAATATAAAAGAAATCAAACCATATACTACACCACTAGCACCAATATGGTAAGAATATCGGGCAGCCATAAAATAACCCGCAAAAGCCCAGACCAAGACGCCAGTAAATAAATAAATATAAAGAAGGGTACGAACAGCAACAGTCTTATAAAAATAGAAAAGCAATAAAAGACCAAAAAATAGGGTCGGGGTATTATTAATAATATGCATCCACTTTTTCTGACTATGCAAAAAAGGACTGAAAAATATACCTTTGATACCTTCTGTTGTATGCGGAAGAATACCCCAACGGGTAAAATTCATAGGAAAAATGATCTGGATAAGATGAACCATCCAGATAACACCCACAAAAAATAAGGCAACCCGAAGACTGTCTTTAAATTTCCCTTTATGTAACGTTTTAAAAACCATTCATCTTAATTTGATGATTTCATAACAAATGTATATAAGAAATCGTTGAGTTCTGCTGTTTTGCTTTAACCAAATTCATGTTTATAATCCTATAGAAATTTTCTCCCTCCGTTTTAAATTAACGTGAACTAAGGATTAAAAAAGAAGATTTCGGACGTGAGGCTTTTAGCTGGAACAAAGTAGGAAATACGTTAAGCATTCAAAACTGTTTGAGAGGACAACCATCTAGATAAAGTGGATGTCGATTTTTGTATTCTTTGGAATAAAGTGGAAAATAGAGTAAACGCGAGTTTTTTGAATGTAGTATTTACAAATTGTTTCAGCGTGAAGAAAGACTCACAGCCTTGATTTTTTCGTCCTTTTGTATCAAGACAAAAGGACATCTGTGTGATAAGCAGCTGATTTTTAGTATTATCCAGTAGATAATTATCCTTAGTTCATGCTAAATTATGTCTGAATTCATGAATTTATACCTTTTTACCTTCTCGAAATAGGACAGAACCTAAACAATTATAGAACAATCATGTTAACCATAAAATTTTGATAGTATTAAATCATAAGTATTGTCTAAGAAAATAATCATTATCGGTTCCGGTTTTTCTGGATTATCCTCAGCCTGCTACTTAGCAAAAGGGGGACATCAAGTGACCATCTTGGAAAAAAATGCTGTCCCCGGTGGTCGAGCAAGAAAATTCGAAGCAGATGGTTTTAATTTTGATATGGGCCCCAGTTGGTATTGGATGCCAGATGTGTTCGATAAATTCTTTAATGATTTTGGTAAAAAAGTAGAAGACTATTACCAATTGGTTCGATTGGATCCTTCCTATTCCATTCATTTTGGAAAAGACGATATAATGGAAGTTCCCGCAAAATTAGAGGATCTCAAATCCATGTTCGAATCCTACGAAAAAGGGAGTGCAAAAAAATTAGAACAATTTTTAAAAGAAGCAGAATATAAATATAAAGTGGGCATGGAAGAATTTGTCCACAAACCCGGACTTTCCATCTTCGAATTTGCAGACATGAGAGTATTGAAAAGTTTGTTCAAAATGCAAATGCTCACGTCCATGTCATCTTATGTTCGGAAATTATTTAAAAACGAAAAATTAATTCAACTACTCGAATTTCCGGTTTTATTTTTAGGAGCAACGCCAGAGAAAACACCAGCCATGTATAGTCTGATGAATTATGCAGATTTAGCTCTGGGAACCTGGTATCCTTTAGGTGGAATGCATAAAATAATTGAAGGGATGGTTTCCCTAGCAAAAGAATTAGGCGTAGAAATAAAATTAGAAACAGAAGTAACCCAATTAATAGTCCCCAATGGACATGTAAAAACAGTATTGACCAACCAAGGAGAATTTTCAGCAGATATTGTAATCGGTGCAGCCGATTATCATCATATAGAACAACAATTAATAGAAAAAAAGAAAAGGGATTATTCACAGGAATATTGGAATAAAAGAACCATGGCTCCATCTTCTCTTTTATTTTATTTGGGAATAAATAAAAAATTAAAAAATATCCACCATCATAATTTATTTTTTGATGCTGATTTTAAAAAACATGCTATCGAAATTTATGAAAAACCGGCTTGGCCGGAAAACCCATTGTTTTATGTATGCGCACCTTCAGTAACGGATAATTCCGTTGCACCAGAGGGCTGCGAAAACATATTTATTTTAATTCCTTTAGCACCGGATTTAGAAGATACCGAATCCATGAGGGAACAATATTTCGAAAAAGTAATTTCTCGCTTGGAAGTACTGACCAAACAGAAAATTAAATCAAATATTATTTACAAAAGATCTTATGCACATAAAGATTTTAAATCCGATTATCATGCCTATAAAGGGAATGCTTATGGTCTGGCGAATACACTAAACCAGACAGCAATTTTAAAACCCCGCATTAAAAGCAAAAAAATAAATAACCTATACTATACGGGGCAACTTACATCCCCCGGACCAGGGGTGCCTCCATCTTTAATATCAGGTAAGTTGGTGGCAGAACAAATCATGAAATAAATTATTTTATTATGAAACAATTGTACGATAATACATGTCGGGAATGTAGTAAGTTGATAACGAATCGCTACAGTACATCCTTTTCATTAGGGATAAAATTATTCGATAATAAATTCAAATCAGCAATTTATTCTATTTATGGATTTGTCCGGTTTGCCGATGAAATCGTTGATACTTTTCATGATAAACCGAAAGCCGAATTATTGCAGAAATTTAGAAGAGATACATACGAAGCAATAGAAAATAAAATTAGTATGAACCCCGTCCTTCACGCCTTTCAGGAAGTAGTGCATAAATATAATATCGAACCGGAAATAATCGATCCTTTTTTGGATAGTATGGAAATGGATTTATATTTCCATAAATATGAAGATTCCAAGTACAAAGAATATATTTATGGATCTGCCGAAGTCGTCGGATTAATGTGTCTAAAAGTATTTTGTGAAGGAGACCATCAATTATATGAAAAATTAAAAGAACCGGCCTGTAAATTAGGTTCCGCTTTTCAAAAAGTAAATTTCTTAAGAGATATGAAAAGCGATTACGATGAAAGAGGACGGGTTTATTTTCCTGGTATAGATTACATGAATTTTGATGTTGTTCAAAAAAGACAAATAGAACAAGATATTAAATCTGATTTTGATGACGCATATTTAGGCATAATACAATTACCCAAAGGAACAAAATTTGGCGTTTATTTAGCCTACGTTTATTATCTCAAATTATTTGAGAAAATAAAAAATAGTCCAGTCACTCGAGTAAAAGAAGAAAGGATTCGAGTAAATGATGGCAGAAAAATGTATCTCCTTTTTAGCTCTGCCTTAAAAACCCAATTAAATTTATTATAATAACAGACATCAAGACAAAAGGACAAAATATGATATGCAACTGATGAATAGATTTATTCCATATTTAATTACCATTTATTCATCAGTTGTAAATTCCTAAACCTTTTATTATTTGTGAAATTAAAAACACATATTTTAATACTCCTATTAATCCCAATAATAGCTACCCTTTTTCAATGGGTTTATTTATTACCCACAGAAAAAACATTGGAATATGAAGTGGTGAAAATTAGGACTTGCCCAATATTAGAAACCCAATATTTATACCTATTAATAAATACTTTAATTTTTTTATTTCCATTCCTCCTTTCTTTCGATCAAAAAGTAGCTTTCTATAAAAAATGGAAATTTCTATTTCCCTCAATAATCCTCATCGCTATTTTATTTATAGTATGGGATGTATATTTCACATATCATGGCATTTGGAATTTCAATCCTAAATATTATTTCAATCCAACAAAAATGCTAGGCTTGCCCCTCGGTGAGTGGTTGTTCTTTATAACAGTACCATATGCTTGCATATTTATTTATGAATGCTTACGAATATACATAAAGAAGACACCTTTCAAAAAAGTAGTAAAGAAAGCCCTGTTGTCACTTATTATGATATTCCTAATATTAGGATGTATCTATTGGGGAGACGTATATATGTCAGGGACTTGTTTCCTCTCAGCCGCTTTTACATTATATAGGTATGAATATGGAGATAGAGAAACGGACGCAGGGTTCCTGCTAACATATATATTGAGTTGGATTCCCTTTATGATATTTGATGGAGCCTTAACCGGTTGTTTCACTTTAGAGCCAATTGTATTATATCATCCAACAGAATTTTCAGGAATTAGAATAGGTTCTATCCCTTTAGATGATTCAATATATTCTTATCTTTTATTGTTTCTAAATATTAGTTTATTTGAAGGGGCGAGGAATGTTTCGTGAATTGGTAGTTTTGCCTTATATTAACACCCTTATTTTAGGGGAAGCAAAACAAAATCTCCTGCAGAAAAAAAAATAAAAAAAAGTTCTGATAAAGTTTGTAGAATGTAAATGTGTGGCATATCTTTGCGGTCGCTTTGGGAGTTGAGGGTTTTTTGGATTAGAGGAGATGGAGC
>JAHDDR010000087.1 GCA_020629255.1 Saprospiraceae bacterium
CTTCGGGCTTAAGCCCGAAGCCGTTTTCTTTTTACATTTACAATATCAAAACCATATCTCGATGAAAATATTCTGCATCGGAAGAAACTATGTGGATCACGCCAAGGAATTGAATAATCCTGTTCCAAAAAAACCTTTGGTTTTCATGAAACCGAATACAGCTCTACTGCTCAAGGGGCGACATTTCTTTTATCCGGATTTTTCCAACAATATCCATTACGAATGCGAATTGGTTTTGAAAATAGGAAAAAATGGGAGGAGCATCCAACCGGAATTTGCGGATCGGTACATCAGTGAGATTTCATTGGGCTTGGATTTGACGGCTAGGGATCTCCAAAATGAATGTAAAAAGAAGGGTCATCCTTGGGAAATTGCCAAAGGGTTCGATTTTTCAGCACCTTTGGGAAATTTCATTCCCTATGAGGAATGGAAAAATCAAAATATTTCCTTCCATCTCGAAAAAAATGGAGAAATCGTTCAACAGGGGAATACCCAAGACATGATTTTTGATTTTGGTGCTTTGCTTTCCCATCTTTCCAAATATTTCACTTTAAAATTAGGTGATTTGATATTTACCGGTACGCCTGCCGGTGTCGGAGCCATAGAAAAAGGGGATTTTTTTGAAGGATTTTTGGATGGGCAGTCTCTTTTAAAATGCAATGTCAAGTAAATCATAGCTATTAAATCCTACATCACATCTTAATATTTAATTAAAAGCTTATCTATTGTTAGGTAAATATATATCTTTGCCCCGATTTTGAAAATTAGTAATTAAAACAGATTAACAATGCCATATCTTTTTACTTCGGAGTCTGTTTCTGAAGGACACCCAGATAAAGTTGCCGATCAAATTTCTGATGCCATTATTGATGCTTTCTTGGAAAAGGACAGAAATTCAAAAGTTGCTTGTGAAACACTTGTTACTACAGGATTAGTCGTTTTGGCCGGTGAGGTACGTTCTAAAGCCTACGTCGATGTTCAGGAAGTAGCTCGGGATGTGATTCGTAGAATCGGATACAATAAGTCGGAATATCAATTCGATGCTGATTCTTGTGGAATCATTTCTGCTTTGCATGAGCAATCTGCCGATATTGCCCAAGGTGTGGATGTAGGCAAGAAGGCTGAGGAGCAAGGAGCCGGAGATCAAGGTATGATGTTTGGTTATGCAACCAATGAAACAGACAATTATATGCCTTTGGCATTGGATCTTTCTCATAGATTGTTGATCGAATTGGCTGCTATCCGGAAAGGAGGTAAAAAAATGAAATATCTTCGCCCTGATTCCAAGTCGCAAGTCACCATCGAATATGATGACAATGATAAACCGGTAAAAATTGATACTATCGTTGTATCTACTCAGCATGATGATTTCGATACCGATGCCAAAATGTTGAAGCAAATCCGTGAGGACATCATTAAAATTCTGATTCCTAAAGTAAAGAAAGGATTGCCTGCCCGCTTGAAAAAACTTTTCACGAAAGATATTACATATCACATCAATCCTACCGGAAAATTTGTTATCGGTGGACCTCATGGTGATACAGGATTGACCGGCCGTAAAATTATTGTAGATACCTATGGCGGAAAAGGAGCCCACGGTGGTGGTGCATTCTCCGGTAAGGATTCTTCTAAAGTGGATCGTTCTGCTGCTTATGCTACTCGACACATTGCCAAAAATTTGGTGGCTGCCGGATTGGCGAATCAATGTTTGGTTCAGGTAGCATATGCGATTGGCGTTGCAAAACCGGTGGGTCTTTTTGTTGAGACCTATGGTACTTGTAAAATAGAAGGTTTATCTGATGGCGATATCGCTGAAAGAATCGGAAAAATGGTGGATTTACGTCCTGCTGCCATCGTTAAAAGATTCGGATTAAAAAATCCTATTTTCGCTGCTACTGCTGCTTATGGACACATGGGTAGAACAGTCGGTGCTGTAAAAGTGGGCAAAAAAGAATTTACTACTTTCGGTTGGGAAAAATTGGATTTAGTCAGTAAAATCAAGAAAGAATTCGGGTTGAAATAATCATCCCAAGTTTTTATATAGAATCAAAACCTATCCAAATTTATTTTTGGATAGGTTTTTTGTTTTCCCTTTGATAAATGATAACGGAACAGTTTTCTTGGCAAAGAATTTTCTTGGCCATTTCCTGGATATCAGATGTATTAACCTTTTTATAGGCATCCATTTCAGAATTGATCATATTGGCATCACCGACTCCTTCGAAAAAAGCCAAATTCATGGCTCGATTTAAGATATTGCATTCATTAAAAATCAAGGCACTGATGGCTTTGTTTTTATATTTTTGTAATTCCTTTTCAGAAATACCATTTTCTTTTAATTCTTCCAATTCCTTCCAAATCGCCTGTTCTGCTTTATCCACATCCTCCGTCTCATCTACCTTTCCTTCAATAATCAATAATCCCGGATCCATATTACCGGTAATGTATGCATCGATGTTATTAAAATAATGGTGTTTCTTTTTTACTGTTTTATACAAACGGGATGATTCCCCCGAACCTAAAATATCAGAAATCAAATCTGTGGCATAAAAATCAGGATGGCTCCGCCCCTCAATATGAAATGCCATATAAATTGCATCCAGAGGAACATCTGTTTTATAAACTTGCCTCTTCATGGTCTTTTGCTTGGGTTCCTCGGGCAATTTCCTTTCGGATAAAGGATAAGAAGATATCCGACCAAAATATTTTTTAATATCGTCTAAGATTTTTTCTGTTTTCACATTACCCGCTATGACCAAAATCGCATTATTCGGACAATAATATTTTTGATAAAATTGACTCACATCCTCTAATTTCGCTTCTGCGATATGCTGAGGAACCAAACCGATGGTAGGCCAACGATACGGATGGATTTCAAAGGCTTCTTTGGCTATTCTATGCCAAGCATCTCCGTAAGGAATATTGAGGCAAGTTTCGTTGAATTCTTCCAGCACCACTTTTCGCTGAACCTCTAGGGAACGTTCATTGATATTAAGAGAAGCCATTCTGTCTGCCTCCAACCAAAGAACCGTTTCCACATTTTCAGCAGGAACAAGATCGTAATAATTGGTTACATCGTTATTGGTGAAGGCATTGCAATCACCGCCGGCCAGTTGGATATAGGAATCAAAATCCTGAACATTTTCTGAGCCTGAAAACATGAGATGTTCAAAAAGATGGGCAAAGCCCGTTTTTTCTGGAGATTCGTCCCTTGCTCCTACATTATATAGGATATTTACCGCAGCCATAGGTGTACTAGAGTCTTCATGTATGATGACCCTCAAACCATTTTCTAACGTGAATTTTTGAAACTCTACCATATAGGGTAATTATATAAAATTCATTCGTCTAGCAGCACATGGCTCCACACACATTGATGGTCTGACCAGAAACATATGATGACAAATCGGATGCTAAAAAGACACAGGCATTGGCTACTTCGTCTCCCTTGCCTAAACGTTTCATGGGAATATTACTAAGATAAGCTTCCTTCGTTTTCTCATCTAATTCATCCGTCATATCTGTTTCTATGAATCCGGGAGCAATGGCATTGCAACGAATGTTCCTAGAACCGACTTCCTTGGCTACTGTTTTGGTAAAACCGATAACCCCTGCTTTTGATGCCACATAATTAGCCTGTCCGGGATTTCCCATCACGCCTACCACAGAACTTATGTTAATGATGGAACCCTTTCGGGCTTTCATCATGGGTCGCATGATATTTTTGGTAAGATTGAATACTGATTTCAAATTGGTATTGATAACAGCATCCCACATTTCTTCGGTCATCCTCATCAATAATGTGTCTTTGGTAATTCCGGCATTATTTACTAAAACATCGATCTGACCGAAATCCTTCATCACATTTTTAATCAGTTCAGCAGAGCTGTCGAAAGAAGCCGCATCAGATTGATAGGCTTTGGCATTTACTCCTAGTTCTCCGCAAATCTTTTCCGCAGCAGCAGACGAGGATCTATAGGTGAATGCAACTTTAGCTCCTTCGGCTACAAACCGACGTACAATCGCTTCACCGATTCCTCTAGAGCCTCCTGTTATCAATGCTATTTTACCTTCCAATAATCCCATGGCATTTCATTTTTTTGCGAAGTTAGTAATTCCAATTGGATTCATATTTTAAGTTGATAAAAACTTCTTAAGATTTCAAGGATTAATGTTTTTTTCCAATAGACTTTATTACGAATAGTTTTTTATGGAAGGGAAATTAGAGATTTTGAAAAGATACAAGGCATTTTCCGAAAATCGTAGCCTTCGCTACGGTTAAGGGAAATAACGCAGTAGATTTTACAAAAGATCAATTTGACTATAATCAATTATTCGTAATAAAGTTTAATATCTCTTCAACGATTGAAATATCTTCAGGTACATCAACGCTTGGAGAAGAGTAATTTGTCCAAGTCACCCCAATTCCATAATCATGATCCATCCATCTCAATTGTTCTAAACGATGTTCCAATTCATTTTTTGTCGGTTCTAATTTTACTAATTCTAAAAGTGTTCTTCTTTTGAATCCATAAATACCGATATGCTTTCCTAATAATGAAGTATTATTCATAATTTCATTATCCTGGATTATTCTCATAAAATGTTCTGCTTTTCCTTTATCATCAAAACCGACTTTCACCAGATTTGGATTTTCTAAAAGGTCTGGATGGTTTTCTAATGGTTGTGCTTGAGTAAAAATTTCAAATTCGGGATGTAACAACATGAAATCTATCAACTCTTCTATTTGTTTGGGATGGATACAAGGCTCGTCTCCTTGAATATTAATGATAAAATCCTCGGTTCTAGATTTCGCTACTTCTGCTATTCTTTCTGTTCCATTTAAATGATGGGTTGCCGTCATAACTACCACTCCGCCAAATCGCTTTACTTCATCAAAAATACGTTTGTCATCTGTGGCAACAAGGACTCCTTCCCATTTCTGAACTTTAGAACAACATTCATACACTCGTTGTATCATCGTTTTTCCAGAAATAAGAGCCAAAGGTTTACCCGGAAAACGGGATGAATTGTATCTTGCCGGTATTACTCCTAATATTTTAGGCATAATTAACAGATTTGATCTTGTAGATTTTTAAATTGTCATTTACTTTTGAGGAAAACCATTTGTACTGTGAAAACCTATTTAATTACTTTTTTGTTTTTAGTCAACTCCTTTATTATTTCTGGTATGACTGGAAATGATAAAAATTATCTGACTCCCCAAGATACTGTTTTATTGGATATTAATTTCAGGGGGCAGAAAATTTTCAAGCATGAACTGGCTAAAGGGCAAACACTTTATTCCTTATCCAAGTTTTACGGATTGACTTTGGAAAAATTCTATGAGTATAATCCAACGGCAAGAAATTCCACGCCACGGGTAGGTAATCTATATACGGTTCCTATTCCGAACAAAGCCATCATTCGGATGCTGAAAGAAAATCATGATAAAAAAGAAATGGCTCCCATTTGTTATGTCGTAAAAAAAGGAGATACCATGTATGGTGTTGCTAAAAGACATTTTAGAGTTGATGTAGAAACCTTAATGGAAAATAATGGCCTGACCACTCCCCATCTAAAGCCTGGTCAACAAATACATGTGGGTTGGATGAGAGTATCAGGCATTGATAAAGAATGGCAATATCCAGGTGGAATTTCAGGAGATTTGGTCTCTGAAAATAAAAGAAACCGAGCGGATTTTTTGAGTAAGAATTATTATCGGAAAACCGTAGAAGAACGAGGAAAAGTGCAATGGGACAATAAGGACAATTTTTCTGATAAAGGACTTTATTGCCTCCATAATTCTGCCCCCTATGGTTCAATTATTAAAATGACAAACACCTTCACCAATAATACCGTCTATGTGAAAGTAGTTGGTAAAATGCCTTTGAATTATGATAAGTGGGTCGTCGCTGCTGTATCTAGAGATGTTGCCAAAGCATTACGAGCCATCGATGCCCAATTTTTTGTCGTTGCAGAATATTATGTTAAAAAGTAAGCTATTCTAATTGAACGAATGCTGCTTGTTTTTTGTAATCTTGGGGTAATTATTTTTTGATTGTCTCAACACATTAAGATGCATACTCATTATATTCCTTTTGATGAAACGGGTACTTTTTCTAAAAGCGATAAAGCATATATCCTAGAAGACCCAAAATTGAGTGAATTTTATATTCATTCTCCCTCTATTTCATCTTTTGAGGAAGTTATTAAAATCAAAGAAAAACAAGCTGTCAACCGAAAGGTTTTAGTAGATGTTTTAAAGGAACAACACAAAGCTTACCCTAACTTTGAGGCATCCCGGAATAATATTGAAAAACTTATTTTGCCACAGACTTTTACGATTACTACTGCTCATCAACCTAGCTTGTTTACCGGACCACTCTATTTTATTTATAAGATCATTTCTACTATTAATTTATGTGAGAATTTGTCGAATGCTTATCCAGAATATTACTTCGTGCCCATTTTTTGGTCAGGAGCAGAAGACCATGATTTTGAAGAAATCAATCATGTAAAAGTGTTCAGAGAAAAGTTGGTTTGGGAAAATGATGAAGATGGCTCTGTAGGTAATATGTCGATTGATGGGATTCTTCCTTTGTTACCTAAACTAAAAGAAATTCTGGGCGATTCTCAAAATGCTCATATTATTTATCAGAAATTAGAGAATGCGTTCCAAAATCAAACTACTTACGGAAAGGCTGCTCTCTCCTTTATCCATTCTTTATTTGGAGAAAAAGGATTGGTTGTTTTAGATCCCAGTGATCCAAAACTCAAAGAATTGGCTATTCCATTGTTCGAGAAAGAGATACTGGAACAGCCTTCCAAAAGGTTGGTAGAAGCTATTCAAGAACAACTGGTTTCCAAAGGTTTCAAAGCACAAGCTCATGCAAGGAAAATCAATTTATTTTTTACTCAAAAAGGAGCAAGAGAACGAATTGATTATCAAGATATTAAATATACTATACTCAATCAAAATATAGTATATAATCAAGATGAAATAATTCAGCTATTGAAGGAGCATCCGGAGCAGTTCAGTCCGAATGTGATCATGCGCCCTTTGTATCAAGAATTAATCCTTCCCAATTTGGCATACATTGGTGGGGGTGGTGAATTGGCGTATTGGCTGGAAAGGAAAAGTCAGTTTGAGTATTTTGGCATTCCCTACCCTATGCTCATTCGCAGAGATTCCGTTTTATGGGTCGATAAAAACTCCATTAAAAAAATGAAGAGTTTGGGAATTTCCTTAGATGACCTTTGGAATGAAGAGCATATTTTGATAAATAATCTAGTAAAGAAAATTTCGGATGAGGAAATTAATATTTCATCTGAAAGAGAAAAAATACTTCGTATTTTTGAAGATTTGTTACAAAAAGGGGAACGGATTGATTCTACCTTGATTAAATCCATTGAAGGAGAAAAAGCAAAAGTGAACAAGGGTTTGGACAATATCGAACAGAAAATGATGAGGGCTGAAAAACGGAAACATGAGGTCATTACCCAAAAACTTTCGAATTTGAAAAAACAGCTTTTTCCTGAAGGAAATTTACAAGAAAGGAAAGATAATTTTTTGTCTTTCTATGTCAGAAATGGAGAAACCTTTTTTGATATGCTATACCAAAACTTAGATCCAATGGATAAAAGGGTAAAGGTGATTGTAGAGGCTATGCCCGAGGAACTTTCTTAAAGAGGAGTACTTTGCCAGGAATGCAATCACCGTCATCGGTTTTGCCCGACCAAAACCCTTCCATTTGCCATTGTCCACCTTTATAGGATAGCACCAGTTGTGCTTTTTTATAACAAGCTTCCAAGCCTTCGTATAGATAGACATCTACGATTTTGGTTTCTTCCAAAAAGATGATTTTATCGCCCTTGATTTCCCCTTTTAGCTCTAGGATGGTATAGACATCATCTACTCTGGAATAAGATCGCCCTCTTAACTTTTTTCCGGTCTGACTTAAAAACACTTCGAATTCGTAGGAAGTGGCATGCCCCCCCGGATTTTGGGTAATGGTTCCCAACCACTGTCCGGAGATTTCTAATCGTCCTTCTTTTTGCCCTTGCATTGGAAGGAACATTAAGAGGAGCAAAAATGTTATTAAAGTATATTTCATGGTTTTATTTTCAGTCTACAAGGTAAAGAAATGAAATTAGAAAGAAAACCATCTAAAAAAAGAATAGCAAAATATTAACGATTTGAGAAATATAGCCATTACAGATATCCACGGTTGTTTACTGACTTTTAAAAAGCTTTTGGACAAAGTGAATTATTCTAAAACTGATCATCTCTATTTATTGGGAGATTATATTGACCGAGGGCCTCGCTCCAAAGAAGTATTGGACTATATCATGGATTTACAAGATCAAGGACATGAAATTATCTGCTTGATGGGCAACCATGAACAAAAAATGCTGGACATTTATCATAAGGTCGGAGATTCTTCCATTCGTTCCAATTGGTTGCAATATGGCGGCGTACAAACACTACATAGTTTTAATATATCTTCTGTTTCACAACTCCCACTTAAGCATGTAGGATTTATGGACAACCTATTATATTATCATGAAGTCGATGATTTCATTTTGGTTCATGCGGGTCTCAATTTTGAAACATTAGAAGATCCCCTTAGTCTGAAACATTCGCAATTATGGATTCGGTATTGGTATGATGATATAGATTATGATTGGTTGGATGGTCGAAAAATAATACACGGACACACTCCTACCAAAAGATTCAACATAAAGGAGATGTATTCAAAATTCAAATCAAAATCTTATCTGAATATTGATGCGGGATGTTACTATAAAAATGAACCCGGTCTAGGGCATTTATGTGCCTATGATATGACAAACCATCGGATCTATTTCCAGGAAAATGTAGAATAAAAGGGAGGTTTAGTTCAAATCATATAAAAGAAATTATTCATATATGATTGTGTATGAATAATTTAGAAAAAGTTAAAACGGGCGAATCATACGCCAATATATGAGAGGAATGGTTAAATTTGTCTCTAAGAACTAGAACGAACCGACTGCAAGGCTTCCCCCACATGCCTTAGGACTAAACTATGGGAACTATGAGTCAGGACAGAAAATCACACCAAATCGATCATCATTTATCCAAATTGGATAAGAAAGATCAACACCAAAACAAGATAAGGATTGTTGTATTATCTTCTATTTTATTGCTTTTCATCTTAGGTTTTTATATGACTTCTCCCGATTCTGAACTACCTGAAGGAACCATCAATGACATGATTTCTTTGGATGAGGAAAATCCAAAAGACAAAGAAGGCCAAGCCATACAAGTACATCAAAATATCAATAAACCATTAGATAAGACAAAAAAAATAGCTGAAAAAGAACCGAATAAACCAGAAGAAGTCCTTCCTTCCCCATCTCAAAAACCTGAACCACCGAAAAAGGAAATTAAAACCCAGAAAGAACCTCTAACCATTAATGATAATACAGAGCAAGAAGAAAAAATTTCGGAAAAAGGGAATTCCCCGACAAGCCATTCTACTAATAATTCTAATACTGGCTCTTCCAACACTCGAGATATTGTAATCTCTGCTTCTTTTCCAGGAGGGCCATTAAAAATGGAACAATTCTTAAAAGAAAACGTATTATATCCTGAAATTGCCCTCGAACAAAAAATAGCAGGAACGGTGGATGTTCAAATCCGAGTGGATGAGAAAGGACGGATTGCCAAAAAGAAAATCGTGAAGGGCTTAGGCTATGGTTGCGATGAAGCTGTTTTGAATGCCGTTTCACTTATGCCGACTTGGATTCCCTCCTTGAAAAATGGAAAACCTATTGCGAGGTCTTACATCATTACGGTTACTTTTGATTTGCCCCATTAACAAAAATCACCATTATAAATCTTTCTGATTTTCTTAACTTGCTTCTGGAATTCAAATTTCGGCATTTTCTGAAATTGAATCACACACACTATGAGTATTGAAAAGAATATAGCTGCCTTTGAATTTCGACTACATCGTCGGGATGACAAAAGGATTAGAAATCGAATCCGATGGATTTTGATTTCCCAAGCCGTTGTTCTACTCCTATTGCTTATCCGTTTAATTTATTTACCTATTCCAAATTCTATTACAGAACCGGAAAGACCGACGAGTATGGATAGCTCTTCGGTTCCTACCCCATTAGAAGCTACTAAGGAATTTACAGCCTTACCGGTTTCATTACCTCCGCAGAAAGAGGAAAGCATAAAAAACCCAAAATCAAAACCCCAAGCAGATAATTCTTCAAAAGAACAATCAATACAGGTGGAACAAGAGCTCATCCAAGAAAAAAATGAACTTTTCTTAGATAGGATGGAGCAAATGATTGAGCAGGAGAAACCAAGTGAAATATTACTTCCAAAAATCGCCCATAAACCACGCATCCCCCTTGCAGAAAATATTCCTTCTCCTTATGATGATATCCTCACTTCGAAGGGAGGAGAAATCGAAGAACCTTCTTTTCCAGGAGGAACAAAAGCCATGAAATTATATTTGTCAGAACATATCCAATATCCAGAAAAAGCGATAGAAAATGAAATTGGAGGTGATGTCATTGCCAGTATTATTGTAGATGAATGGGGTAAAATATCTTCTATTGATATTATCCAAAGTGTTGATCCATTAATTGATGCTGAGGTTATTTCAGTTATTTCTGAAATGCCTGATTGGCAGCCTGCTCTGAAAAATGGGCAACCGATTCGCAAAAGTTATCAAATTACAGTTTCCTTTAACATGAATTAAATTGCCCCATTTTGTTTTTCTTTTTTAATCGTGGATTACCTAATTTACCTTTTTTTTGTTAACTTTAGTTCATCAACATACTATAAACTCATCCTTACCATAAGGATACATATTGGGGAAACATGAACAAAATAGAGAAAACTAGCAAGCTCGATCTTTATATCGATCAGATCGACAAAAAAGAAAAATTAGTACTGAAAAAGAGAATAGGAGTTGCTTTAGGTGCCAGTATTCTGGCTTCGTTGGCTTTTGGTTATTATCTGAATGATGATAGTCCACAACTGCCCGAGGCAAAAAACAGAATCGAGATTCAAGAGCCTGTGAAGCAAAATATATCTCCAATCGCATCAGCTCAAATTACAGAAACCGAAGTGGATATTTCTTCAAACTATACTTCCAATCCACAAACTGTAAGTTCTCAAAATTCCTTTTCTTCTACTCCCAGAGAATATACCACATCAACGACTATTGGTACGAATATTTCTACCAGCCCCATTTCCAAAGTTTCTGAATCCGTCAATTTAAATGAAACGCTTCCAGAAGTAAGTTCCATTAAGGAAGAAATTAAAACGAATATTGCTGAATCAAAAAATACGCCAACTGTAACCACTGAAAATAAAAATGTCAATCCCAAAATAATTTCAAACCCCGTTGAAACCAAATCCGTTAGTCCTCCTTCTCCAACTCAAAATAAAAAATTGGAAGTAACTACTTCCAATTTAACCGAGAACACGAACGTTCTACAAGAAGAAAATATAATTGAATCCGCCCCTTCTTTAGAAACTCCTAAAGAGGACATTCCGGCAACTATCCATGAAAAAAAAGCGGACAGAAATTTCAAGGCACCTTCTTTTCCGGGTGGTTCGAGAGGATTAAAAAAATTCATAGGAAAAAAAATACGGTATCCTATGAAAGCTATGGATAAAAAAATAGAAGGTACTGTTAATGCTAGAATTAAAATAAATGAAAATGGAGAAATAACGGATGCAAAAATAATTAATGGCTTAGGTAAGGAATGCGATCAGGAAGTATTAAGAGCCATTAAAGAAATGCCGAAATGGTCTCCGGCAACTTTGGATGGAAAAGCAGTCGATAAATATTTTATTATTTCTGTTGATTTTACTTTACCAAAGGAAAAATAATAAATTCAAAAGTTATAAAAAAGCCAAATCGATTTAAAAACGATTTGGCTTTTTTATTTTTAGAATTTCCCTTTCAAAAAATCAATGATTAAAATGCAGGGGGTACCGGTTTATTTTCTAAAATCCCATCTATTTTTTGCATTATTTCTGAAGTGAGCTGAGGAAGCACTTCCAATGATTCCAATGTTTCTTTTACATGGTGGACTTTTGAACCGCCTAAAATAACTGTACTCACATTCGGATTTTTCGCACACCATGCCACCGCTAATTTGGGAAGGCTGGTGCCTAAACCATCTGCTACAGATTTT
The DNA here is from genome assembly GCA_020629255.1 of Saprospiraceae bacterium. Lineage (GTDB taxonomy): Bacteria > Bacteroidota > Bacteroidia > Chitinophagales > Saprospiraceae > JAHDCE01. The sequence continues at coordinate 12,217 of JAHDDR010000087.1, forward strand.
AATTTACGAACTTTATTTAATCGTTCTTCCGAAAGGGAACGTTCTTTGAGCCATTCCAAACCTTTCATGCCCAAACGAGTATCTTCCGGAAATTCATTTAAATATTTTCCGGTTAAAACACCCGACGCCAACGGTGACCAAATGGTGGTTCCCAATCCTACATTTTTAAATATCTGAGAATATTCCACTTCCATTTTATCCCGATGGAACATATTGTATTGTGGCTGTTCCATAGTAGGACCTATCAAACCATATTTTTCGGCGACCATGTGGGCTTCCATAATTTCTTGTGCCGACCATTCGCTTGTTCCCCAATAAAATATTTTTCCTTGAGAAATTAAATCGTTCATGGTTCGAACAGTTTCTTCGATGGGTGTATTTTTATCCGGGCGATGACAGAAAAATAAATCAATATATTCTACTTGTAATCTTTTTAATGCACCATGACAACCTTCGATAATATGTTTTCGGCTTAATCCGGTTTGATTGGGTAATTTACCTCCCGTTCCAAAAAAAACTTTACTGGATACAATGTAAGTACTTCTATCCCATTCTAATTTTTTCAGAATATTTCCCATCACGATTTCCGATTTACCTCTAGCATAAATTTCTGCATTATCGAAAAAATTAACGCCGGCATCATAAGCGGCGATCATTAATTCTTCAGCAATATCATCAGAAATTTGTTTACCGAAGGTCAACCATGAACCCAAGGATAATGCACTGACTTGCAATCCTGATTTTCCGAGTCTTCTATATTCCATATTTTTTTATTTAAATTAATTCTTGTAATAATTCCCTAACATCTGAAACCGACATTAAGTTGTAACGAGCCACGGTTTGTTGCAAACCTATTTTTATAGTATATGCATTTTCTGGCATGGCTTTAAAAATATCTTCATCGGTGTGGTCGTCTCCTATCGCTAGAATAAAATCCCATTCTTGACGCCTCAACCAACTCATAGCTGCTTTTCCTTTATTCACTCCAGCATTTTTTATTTCTACTACTTTATTACCTTCCAGAACTTGTAAATCCAAATTAGCTGTTAAATATTGAAGGACATCCCTATATTCCCGAATTCTTTTTTCACTTAAATCTTTATCAATTTTCCGATAATGCCACGCTAGGGAATAATCCTTCTCTTCAATAAAAGAACCGGGTGTTCGTTCCACTAAATGAGTAAGGACCGGTCGTACTTTTTCTTTCCAAGATTTAAATAAATTCCGACTCGCTTTCCAAGTATTTTTTTTCTTGATCCATACGCCATGTTCGGCTGCCATATCAATATCCAATGGAGAAAGCCATTCGTCTAACGTTTTTTTATCACGCCCACTAATCACGACTAATTTATTTCCGGATTTATTTTTTATGTTGAATAATAAATCCATTAATTCTTGATCCGGAACAACGGCTTGCGGGTCGACATGAAAATCCATTAAGGTTCCATCATAATCCAAAATAATTAATTTGGATGATGCATTTTTATAATTATGAATTAATTGTTGTCTTTCTTCAGATTCTTGGGATAAACTTTTCGTCAATTTATTTTTATTTTTTTCTAATTCTAATAATTCATCCATAAATGATTTTGCCCAATATTTCACGGTATTTATTTTCATTTTGGATTGCATATTGTACAATCTTCTTTTTTGTTCTTCCAATGGCATTTCCAATGCTTTGGCTATAGCATCCGCTATATTATTTTTATCGTGTGGATTTACGATAATCGCATCGGTTAATTCATCCGAAGCACCCGCCATTTCACTTAATATTAAAACACCCTTTTTGCTTTCTTCTTTTGCAGCGATAAATTCTTTTGCCACTAAATTCATGCCATCCCGCAAAGGAGTGATCAATGCGATGTCTGCTACCTTGTATAGAGACGTTAGATCCGAAAAAGAAAAGGATCGATAAAAATATAAAATGGGTTCCCATTCAAAACTGCCATAATAACCGACCAATCTCCCGACCAATGTATCCACTTCATTTTTTAATTCTTGATATTGATCCACATTAGAACGAGAAGGAACCACAATCATAACCAAAGTAACTTTTCCAATATACTCCGGATGGTTTTCTAAAAATTTAGCATAGGCTTTTATTCGTTCGGGAATACCTTTGGTATAATCCAATCGATCTATCGAAAGAATTAATTTAGTTTCTTTTTTAAATCCTTTTTCTGAATTATTACTATTTTTTTCAGAAATATATTTTTCTGGAAAAGCATATTTATCATAATCAATTCCCATCGGAAAAACATCTACATTAATAATCCGATTATTGATAATTATTTTTCCAAAATCATGCTCGTGCCCTAAAATTCGATATACCGCACTTAAAAAATGACGCATATATCCAAAGGTATGGAAACCGATTTGATCGGCTCCCATTACACCTTGTAAAATTTCTTTTCTCCAAGGGAGGATACGGAATACTTCATAACTCGGAAAAGGAATATGCAAGAAAAATCCAATCGAAATATCAGGAAATTGTTCCCGTACCAATTCGGGCAATAATAATAATTGATAATCATGAATCCAGACTTTGTCTCCTTCTTCAAGGATATCTAAAATTATTTTAGAAAATTTTTCATTGACACTTTTATAGGCATCCCAATAATCATCTTTATAAGTGGTGTATTGTGTGAAGTAATGAAAATGAGGCCAAATTACTTTATTGCTAAAACCTTCATAATAAAATTCTTTTTCTTTTTGTGTCAAAAAAACAGGTATCAGATTTTTAGCTCCCAATGATTTTTGAATGGCGGGTTTTTCCCATTCTTCTTCTATTATTTTACCGGGCCATCCTATCCATAATTTATCCATATCATCACTCAAAGAATTTAAACCGGTTGCCAAACCTCCGGCACTGGGATGATAGAATAATTCGCCATCCCTTTTATCAATGGTTACGGGCAAACGATTGGATATGATTAATAATCGGGACATGTATTGTATGATTAAAATCAAAGAGCCTTCTTGGTTATAAGAAGGCTCTTCAAAATAAAGAATTATATCTTCTTATTTTTTAAATTCTAAAATCGTCTTTTCGATAATATCACAACATTGATTCAGCTCATCTTCTGTCATGACCAAAGGAGGTGCAAAACGAATAATGTTGCCATGTGTCGGTTTTGCCAACAAGCCATTGTCTCTTAATGACAAGCAAATATTCCAAGCCGTTTTAGAATCGGGTGTATCATTAATAACGATGGCATTTAATAATCCTTTGCCCCGCACCAATGTTACTAAATCCGATTTTTCAGCTAACCGATTCATTCGTTGACGAAAAACCTTACCCAGATAATCGGCATTTTCTGCCAAACGTTCTTCTTTGACGACATCCAGAGCCGCCATCGCTACTTTGCAAGCTAGAGGGTTTCCTCCAAAAGTAGAACCATGCTCTCCTGGCTTAATGCACAACATAATTTCATCATCTGCTAAAACAGCAGATACCGGAAATACACCTCCGGACAGTGCTTTTCCTAAAATTAAGATATCCGGTCGAACTTCGGGTTCTTTACCACATTCTCCTCCACTACAAGAACAGTTGCCACAAGTTGCTAACAAGCGACCGGTACGAGCAATTCCGGTTTGAACTTCATCGGCAATAAAAAGAACATTCCTTTCGGTACAAATTCGTCTTACTTCGGTTAAGTAATTTGCATCCGGGACAACTACTCCCGCTTCACCTTGAATGGGTTCCACAATAAATCCGGCTACATTATCATCTGCCAGAGCAGCCTTCAAAGCATCCAAATTATTGTATTCGATGATTTCGTAACCAGGCATGTAAGGTCCGAATCCTTTTCTACTGCTTGGATCGACGGAGGCAGAAATGACGGCCATTGTCCGTCCATGAAAATTACCGGAAGCAAAAATAATTTTCGCTTGGTTTTCGGCAATCCCTTTTTTATGATATGCCCATTTCCTGCATAATTTAAGAGCCGTTTCTACCGCTTCAACACCGGTATTCATGGGTAGAATCTTATCAAAGCCGAAATATTCGGACATATATTTTTCATATCTGCCCAGCAAATCGTTATAAAAGGCTCTGGAAGTCAGTGTCAATATTTCTGCTTGTTCTTTAAGCGCAGCAATAATTTTAGGATGACAATGCCCTTGGTTCACAGCAGAATAGGCAGAAAGGAAATCGAAATATTTTTTTCCTTCTACATCCCAAACATATACGCCCTCCCCTCTAGATAGAACAACTTCTAACGGATGATAATTATGGGCACCATATTTATCTTCCATCTCCATCAAATCTTGGGAGCTCAATACATTTTGATCCAACATTTCTTAAAATTCAAATTTGGTTAGTGAAAGCTGCAAGATACGACTATTGGCATTAAGAATCCTATTCTTCTTCCTCTAGTTTGAATTGATCCGAAACGATATTGTTTTTGTAGGCTGCCAATAATTCGACTTTGGTTTCGTAATTATCTTCGCTACCATCCATACCATCTATTTCTTCTTCCAATTTCTTGGCTTTATTGTGGTAGGTGAAATCATTGAAAAAGCCGGCGGCTTGTTGCATGATTTCTACGCCTCCTCTACCATCTTCCCCTTCATGGGAGCCGTAGAACTGTTCTAGTAATGCGGCAGAAGCCATTCTAGGAACGAAGTCTTGGTACTCCATGGATTCACGACCATCGATACTACAAAGAATAAAAGGAGCAGAACCTTTATATTTCTTACCTGTGGAATGATGGATCAAAGCCGGGGTTTTGGTATCGTTCAGGTGGTCGATTTCGTACCCGATTTTGTATTCTGTAAATTGGTCTTTGTGTTCATCATTATATAGGATGAAAAACCGGGGCGTGGAATTTTTCAGTCCTCCACGGTTAAATACGATGGTCAGATCATCTTCCATAAAAGGAGGTGTTTCGAATAATTTATCACCTACACCATCGAACATATTAGAGATGGCCGATCCTGCCATCAATACAGATTTTGCAGCAGCGAAAACAGGAAGGTTCCCTACTCCACTCATCATATCTCTTATTTTGCCAAAAATCTTATTATTGAAATTATCGGCAATCAATTCAAAAGTAACAATGAATTTTTCTACATCTAAAGCATTGTTGTAATAGACAATACTGGCTCCATCGTCATCCGCACTCAAACTGAAATAGGACTTTGATTTTACATCCTTTTTAATCAGATTAATGGCTTTGGCAGCCTTATCGTGTGTGGCGATTGTTTTTACTGATGTTGTGAGAAGGATGTCATTCCTTTTTTTCCTCCATCCTTTTTTGATCAATTCGCCCGAATAAGCATAAAGAATCTCGATACAGATGGGTTTGTTGATTCCTATTTCAGAGAAGGGTGTCACATCTTCATCCACACTTTTATCAATTACTCTAGGAAGGGATTCATCAGTTGAAAGGAATTCTTCTAATTTTCCTTCTTTCTCTAATTTTTCTAGTGCTTCTTTGGTTACGGGTTTGTTATTGTCAAAAAAGAATGTAACAGCCATTTTTCATTTTTTATTGGTGATTAAAACTTTGTTGTGTGTTAAACACTGTAAAAATATATAATATTTCTATTCTGGCACAGCAGGAATACTTTCATAACAAAAAAAATAAAAAATACTATATAAATTTATAAAATCCTTGATCTATTTGATGAATGGTAGTTTTGAGTTAATAAACTGCATTTATGGTATTGAATTACATTAAAATTTAGTTCTAGGAAGAAGAACCCTTTGGCATTCCATTTAGTTTATTCTATTAATTTTCATAGTTCTATATACTCCAATTACACACCCAGTAAAGGTAAAAATTGTGGATATTAAAATTAAATCACTTATTAAATGAATATTTTATCATCGTAGTTAACGAATAAACATCAATTTGCCTTGTGAAAACCACCCTAACCATATTATTTATTTTGATGGTTTCTTTTTTGGTGCATGGCCAACCCCCTGTAATACATCATTTAGAAATAGATGAGGAACTATCATCCAATTTTATTTATGATAGTCATATGGATAAAGAGGGAAACCTTTGGTTGGCTACAAATCAAAGTTTGGTGAAATACAATGGGATTTCATTTGTCAAATATACAGAATCTATGGGTGTGACACATATCCAAGAAGACAGCAAAGGCAGAATATGGGCGTATAGTTTCGGGGAGAAATTATTTATATTGAAAATAACAAAGCTAATTC
>JAHDDR010000002.1 GCA_020629255.1 Saprospiraceae bacterium
TTTTTATCTAAATATAAATGGAGTAAAACAACTTAAAAATAAATCGAATTTTTTATATTCGTTGAAAAAAGTAATGAAAGAAAAAACAATATACGCTCTTTTAATCGGAATTAATGATTATGCAATCAAACCTCTATACGGTTGTATCAATGATGTATTAGGCATGAAAAAATATCTGGATGAACTTCAAATAAGACAAGACGAAATTGGAAAGATAGAATATAAATTCCTTCTAGCGCCCCATACAGATTCTGCATCCAACAACATAAAAGAAATGAAAAAAGAAGGAATCGACGAAAATAATTATTCCTTGCCGACCAGAAATAATATTATTAATGCCTTCGATTTTTTTAATGACGCAACTCAAGAAGATATTTGTATATTATATTTTTCCGGACATGGTTCTTTTCAGGAAGTGGATGCTCCTTTTCAATATTTAGGAGGTACGGGGCAGTATCAAACTATTGTTGCTCATGATAGTAGGAAAGGGGAAGGGACAAAAGATATCGTGGATAAAGAATTGTCCTACTTGATATGGAAAGTTAAAAAAGACAAACCCAATTTACATTTTGTAAGCATTATGGATTGTTGTTTTGCTGGGACAAATACGATGGATGTAAATCAACCTATACAAAAATGGAGCAATGAAAATGAAAATAAAATTCATTATTCAAAATTTGTAGGTTTTCCTAATGATGGGAATTCTAATGATTTTTATTTTATTAAAAAAAATGATGATGGAAAAATAATTAAAATAGATACGGACATCCCAAGACATATAGCACTGAGTGCTTCCCAAGAAATGAAATCTTCGGAAGAAAGACAATTTCCTTCAGGAAGCCAAGGTTTGTTTACTTATGTTTTATTGGATGCCTTAAATAAAAATGTTGGAAATATTTCTTATGATGATTTGGTAAAAAGGGTTGCTTTTAGATTAAAAAATAATTTTAATGCAAGCCATATCCCTAACCTTTGGAGTTCACCGAATGAAAGTAAGAAAATAAATTTTTTAAATTTAGGAAAAATATCAGATAGCAAAGTTTATCCCATAGAAAAAAATAAAGAAAACGGAAATTGGATGTTGTTGGCAGGAGAAATTGATTTGATAGTATCTTCAAGAGTGAATCCTACTACCATACAAGTAAAAGGGTTGGATGAAAACGATAATATCATATTTTCAGGCATAGCAAAAATAAAAGAAATTTATTCTACAGAATCCGTTTTGGAATGGGAACAGAATCCCCCAGAAGAAGAAGGGCTAAGATACAAAGGTGTTATTATAGAAATGAATGCTCCAAAAGTAGGAATGTCAATAAAAGTCGGATTGTCGAAGAAAGAAATTTTAATATTAAAAACACTATCTTTCGATATCCAATTTTACAAAATATCAGATGTTGATTCTGATTATACTATAAAGAAAGAAACCGGTTTATTCTTTTTGGTACAAGGAGGAAAGGAATTATTTAATGGAATATCAGAAATAGAAAACTTTAAAAAAGCACTCAATGCCTTTGGTAAATGGCATGCCGTTCTGAATTTGAAACCTCATGAAAAAAATAATATTTTTAGAGAAAATATTTCGGTTATTACGAATATAATAGAAGGAGAAGAAATGGATCTTCAGACCATTCAAAAGGGGACATACCCGATAAGCCGTAATTTAGAAAACCCCAAGCAGCTTCAATTGGGATATCAACCATTAAAAAATAATCCCAATAAAAAGGAAAGACCTTTATTACAAATTAAAATGAAAAGCAAAGTAGATCAACAATACATAACTTCCATATTATTGATGTCAGAAAAGTATGATATCCGAAATTGTTTCGAAGCGAATCGAATCTTTGGTCAAGAAGAAACCTTGATAAAATACGATAGTAAAAAATATGGCCTTGTCCATTATCTCCCCTTTGCTTTACCCGAAAATAAAGAAGGAAACCTCGAAATTTATTATCTTAAATTTTTCATCATGAAAAAAGATAATTTTTTCGAATTAGAACATTTGCAGCAAGAAGCAATAGACAATATGCTAGTGTCGACCATGAATATCGTAACAAGATCCAAAAGAAAGAAAGCCGATTGGATGACTTTTACCATCAAAATCGAAGTTTCCCGTTGAAAGAATAGTAGAATTGGAATAATTTTTTAATTTCACTTTAAAATTGCACTAAAAAACCAATGGGAGATGATGAATTTGGAATAGAAGAAAAACAAGGGAATTGTTACCTTTTCATGGTAGCCATAAATGATTATTCTCAGTTTCAGCCCAAGCATGGGCAAACAAAACCTATGCCCTTATACAATGCTGTAGGGAGTAGTATACATATCCTATACGAGCTAACTAAATATTACACCTATCAACCTCCCCATCATTTTCCTGAATTTACTGAAATAGATATTCCGGATGTAAGGAAGTATCTTGCTGAAAAATATATACATACAGACATCGATCCGACTCGTTTTGATGATCCCGCCTATAAAAATGAAATCCAACCAAAATTACAGACCTATACTTTGTTCGATGAACAAGCAACAGTAGCTAATTTTGAACAACACTTGGATTTTTTATTCGGAATAAATGGGAAACCCTTTTTGGAAAAAGAAGATAGTTTGTTGCTTTATATCACCTGTCATGGACTTTTCAATCCTAACACTTCTGCCCTGAATTTGATGTTATACGATCAGAGTTATCTGGCCAGTCAATTAATAGATATATTCGAACCCAAATTCATCAATGGAAAATTTAAGGAAAAAATAAAAGATGTATTGTTGGTAATGGATTGTTGTAATGCAAGAGGAATATCATTAAGCCAAACAGGAATTGGTGATTCACACCTGACGCGAAGATTCATCGCCTCGTCCTCACATGATGGAAAAGCCATAGATAGGAGAGGGACGGAAAAAATCACGCCTTTTGCCCAATCTTTTTTATCTGCTTTAGGCCAGTATAATAATACGGATGATGAATCTTTATTCCAGAATATAAAAGAGAAATTAAAAGATCTGGATATTTCTAATGAACAACAGACAGCTACCAATGGATATATTCCTTGCTCTTCTATAGGAGGAGATTTTTTTTCTTTGAATTTAAAAAATAATTTCTCTCCTCCTAAAAAGTTAAAAAAGCATCTAAAAGAATTAAATTATACGGTAGAAAAAAGTGAGGTAGAATTAAAAGAATCTGAAAATAAAAATATTGACAGGTTGTTGTTCTTTACTTGCTATGGTGATTCTTGGGGAACTCATAATTTTGTATATAAATTACTCTTGGATACATATAAGTTCGAACTAGAAGGTTTTTATGAAGGGACAAGAATGAAGGGCAAATTCAAAAGAATTGTAATCCCCTTAGGAGATTATTCAGGAAGTATAGGAATAGTTCCATTGCCTTTTAATACTAAAATCAGAGGGCAGTTACATTTTTCCAAAGAAGTAAGTGATGAAAAAGTATTCGAAAATATTTATGGGAAATTATTAGAACATAATGTAGTTCTTTTTTGTGATTTTGATAAAAGTAGCCTAGAATATTATGAAAGACAAATAAAGGAAATCAAAACATTTATGGATGGTTTTTCAACTTTCGTCCATACTAAAGATAATACATTAACAGATACCGTATTTGTATTATTTGTCAGATTTCAGGCCATTAAAACTCCTGTAGGTGGAATCGATTTGTTTGATGAAGATCATTTTTCGAATTTTAAGGAATTAGAATTGGGGGAAGGGAAATACAATTATTTATCTATTTCCCCAATTGGGGAAATAGAGAGAAGTGATTTGAGAGTTTGGGGGAGAAAAATTGGTTTCAGTGATACTTATGGCCAGGAATTGGGAGTGAATTCATTATTTACCAAATCACAAACACTGGAAAACACAGTCGGTATTTTGGTCGAAATATTAAAATATGATGATGATGCTCAAATGGAATTAAACGATCTTGTTTTTGAAATTTAATGTTATGAATAAAAAATACAAACCCTATTATAAGGAAAATGGAAAATTAATTTCCAAATTCAGGAAAAATGAAAATGATGACACCCTAGTACCCAAAGTAGGGAAGGCACCTTATGTCGCCTCCGATGAAATGGTGGAAATAGTCAGATTAGCACAAATACTGAATCGACCCATTTTAATAAAAGGTGAACCGGGGTGTGGAAAAACCATGCTCGCAAAATCCATTGCCATGGAATGGTATGCCCAAGAATCTGATGATGAAGAAAAACAAAAAGAAGCATGGAATACCTATAAAAATTATTTTTTCGAATGGCATATTAAATCGACTTCTAAGGTTTCTGATGGGATTTATGAAGTAGATCATGTAAAAAGATTATACGATGCCAACCGAGAAAACCGAAGCCTTAAACCCATAGATGAATATATCAACAAAGGACCTATGGCATTGGCGTTGGATAAATCCACTGAAGATAATCCAACCATTTTATTAATTGATGAAATTGATAAGGCAGACATAGATTTTCCTAACGACTTATTACTAGAGTTGGATGAAAGCCGTTATGAAATTCCAACAGAAAATGATGAGGGTGAGGTTGTTCAGAAACCCGTTGAAGCGAAACATCCCCCATTGGTTGTTATTACCAGTAATGATGAAAGGGAATTGCCCGCCGCTTTTTTAAGAAGGTGTTTGTTTCTATGGGTCGAGTTTCCAAAACCAGAAGTTTTAGGACAAATTATCCAGGCTCATATGCCAAAATTTCATAAAGAGCATACAGACTTTGTAAAGAAAGCAATTTCTGTATTTAATAAAGTAAAGGAAAACATCAAAACACAAACCAATGAAGAAAAAAATATTTCTACGTCAGAATTAATACAATGGCTGCAATGCTTTGAATGGCTCAATGATTCTACAGACAAATTTAAAGGAAATACGGATAAATTAATTGATCACATTTATGGTGAAAGTGGAGAACTGAGATATTATTCTACCTTATTTAAAACATATGTTTCTTATAAAAAACGCATTGAATTAAGTAAAATAAAAAAGGATGAGGGAAAAAAATCATCCTAGGCATATTATCTTTCCCCATTGGGTACAATGGATGAAGTCAAGAATGGGCTATGATGTCGATTTGGATACATACAAGTTATTTATCAAAGCTATTCTTGATGGCTCCATACCTACCCATAATTTTGATGCATTTGTCCGACATTGTAAATATATGTTTTTACAACAAAATAATCATGCTGGAAAATTTTCTTTTTTATTGGAAGATATGTTGGAAGAAGAATTCAATCAATTGATAAAATTGTTGGAAATAGAAAATGATGCACCCTTCAACAAAATGCAAAACGGAGAAAAAAAAGTTCCTTTGGTTGATTCCGGAAAATCAAATAAAAGAAAAAACAAGAATAAAGATTCTGAAAAAAGAAAGCAAGAAAAAGATGATTTGAAATTCACAACAGAATTAATTGATGTCGAAACAGAAGAAATTGTTCCTAAATATATCGAGCTAAATCAGATACTTCCTTATATCGACGAAACCATAGAAATTGAAGAAGAAAATTTTGTTTATTCGGATGAATATTTTCCGGTGTCCAGAAAACATATGGTGAAGAATTGGAGATATGTTCGGGAAAAAGAACAATATGGTTATTCAGATTTAATTGACGTAAAAGCTACTGTAAAGGAAATTGCAAAAATTAATTTTTTTCTGAAACCCATCTTCCAAAAAGGAAAAAGAAATAAATCCCAATTACTAACAATTTTTGCAGATGTACGAGGAAGCATGTTGGCCTTTGAAAAATGGATAGAACGATTTGTGGAAACGGCTAAAGCAGGGGGTGGTTTGAAAGGCACAAAAGCCTATTATTTTCAAAATGTTCCTGATGAATATGTTTACGAAAAAATACATATTTCGGAACCAAGGAAATTCCAAGAAGTATTAGAACAAAAAAAGAATAAAAATTCGGTGGCGGTAGTGATTAGCGATGCGGGAGCAGTAAAAGGCAGGGCATCAGAAGACAAAATAAAATCAGTATTGCGATTTTGGAATCAGTTGAATCAACATTATGCTTATGTGGTTTGGCTTAATCCTATGCCTATCCATCGATGGAAAAATACATCCTGTGCAATTATTGCAGAAAACATAGAAAGAATGTATCCCTTGATGGACATCGAAATTACCTATTTGCAAAGCGTAATAAAATCATTAATCAATCGGAAAAATGTGGATCTTAGATGAGTCGAAGTGATTTAAATATCAATTACTCGAATTTAGGTTTTGCCAATAAGAACCGTCTAAGAAAATTCATCAAAGAATTTACCCAAACTTATTTTGATGAATATACAATAGGCCATTTAGTTATGGCCGCATATGCTTCTATCCCTACTTTTATTTATCCCGATTTGTTATACAAATTCCATGCAAATTTTGGAATGTATCAATGGGGAGGCAAAAAATATAAAATTCATTTGGTAGCCATTTCAGATGTAATCCAATCCTCTTTTTTGAAAGATGTGGGTTATAATCTATTTGTGATGGACCCCGAAATAAAAAAAGTATTATCCGAATGGTTGTCGAATGAATTAAAAGCCGGAAACGAAAAAAAATTATATTCATTTGAAACCATTGCCCAGTTCGTAAAATCTGATTTGAAATATCAAAGTGCAGACATTGAATTTTGGGGAGGTGATGCTTTTGTGCAAGCCCAAGAATTTGGAGCCAATAAAATCGTGGACACGAATACGGCCTTTAAAAAAATTGTTCGACAAATTCAATTAGCAGATGCTCCGATGGAACAATTGGTTGCATCGAATAAATTAAAAGAAATTCTTGCCCAAGAAAATATTACGACCGATCTTTCTCAATTTTATTTGGATACGGAAACAGAAGAAAGTATCGAATTATTAATTACGGAAACCATACAGAAAAAGGCAAATGCTAGAGTGCCCAAAACTCTTGTAAAAGGAATTTTTATTGCAGTAGATGATCAAAATTTGGGATCTAATATTGCCGAACAGGTTCCAACTAAATTTGCTCCCTCAGGGTTTAACCCCTTAGGAAATAGCTTCAAGGCAAGGCAATTAATGAAAGCCATTGAAGGAGATGAAATTCTAAATCATAAAAATTATTTTGAGTTTAAAGAGTTTTTTAATAAGACTGCATCAGATAGGAAAATTTTACAAGAATTAGATGCATGGCAAGATTTAGAAGAGGACGACGTGGCGGTTTTTTATTTTTCAGGAAAAGTAGAACCCAATTCGTTAGAAAATAATACAGGAGAATTAATGGTGTTGTCTTTGCCTGAATTATCAATAAATATTCAACAAATTCCTGATGGAAAAATATTATTATCTCAAGGTCTTGTAGAACAAAAAATATATGAAATCATAAAAAATAAGAAGATTCATATTGTTATGATTTATGATTTCGATTATAGTGATTATAATACAGAACCAAGAATATTTAATGTAAATGAAAAATCATTAAGAAATGATTCGGAAATGGAAGGTTCTGCTGTTGTTTTTTATTTGGGAACTCATAATAATGACATTAAGCGGCAAGGAGGACTTACGGGTGTATTAGAGAAAATATTTTTACAAGGGGGCTTGTCGAAAACATATAAAGATCTTGGATTCGAAATTAAAAATGAAATTAATAAATCCAATAAAGGAACAAATAATATAGCGTTAGAGCCCATTCTCGCATTTCCGAAAAATACAGAACATTTTCGTTTTCTAAACAATAAAACCAGCCAGTTCGATCATTTAGAATTATTTTTTAATGAAAAAAGAAAAGGTTGGTATTTGAATGCGGGATCGAATTTAGGACTTAATCCTTCCCTGGGTTTTATGCACACCTTAATCGAAGTGGAATTGCCGGAAGGAAACCAGCTGATTCCTTTAAAACGAATTGGAACCAAAAATTCTTTTTTTTCCGATTTTAATTATGAAGGATCTGGAAAGAAATTCAAAGCAAAACTTATTCAAAACAGCTTGAATAAAGTTCGATTTTATTTAGATAAATCCTTAGGAAGAAAAGAACGGAATGAATTGGAAGATGCACTTCGTGAAAATCAAATTCAACTGATAGAATTATCAAATAATAAATTTGAAACCCATTATATAATTGCTCAAAATGAAGAATTTGGATATTTTGCTTATGATCCTTTACTAGGAGAAAGTACGCCGATGGTTCATCTGGAAAATAATTTTTCCCAATTCTTGATTTATTTGGAATACCTCGCCCAATGGGAAGGCTTGATTCGATATTCCAACCTCAATTCAAAATATAATTATGCTGAAATTTCATATTCTCTTCAATTAACTTTAGATACTGAGTATGAATTTTATAATCCGGAATATTTCAACATTACCATACAGAATTATTATGATGAAGAATTTATTATTACAATAGAGGTAAGGTCGAAAAATAGAAATGGCGAATATGTTTCCGAAACGATAACCCATCGGCAAAAAGGATTTACATTGCCAGAGTTGGATGTGATTCTACATACATCATACCAAGATTTACATTTAACGCCATTTTTGTTGGATAATAATATGGCGATCCAAATGTTGCAAGCCGTACCATCCGAAAATCAGCCCGTGCCAGAAAATGATTTTTCGTATGATTTATATCCTTATAGTTTTGATTTGTTCAATCAAAGAATGGGAGACAATAATTCTTTTTATTTAAAATTATTTCTGACCGACAAAGCCGTTAATTTCAAGCCCTTCGAGCAAGAAGGAGTTCAAGAAGGTGTAATTTCAAAAGGGTTGGATTTTTACAGGGGTGAAGAATTTAATTTCCAAAATGCCAATTGGATTTCTTTTACCTTGCCTATCCAAATCAAATATGAATTAATGGATGAGTTGCCGGATGACGGAATAGATAGTATTCCTATAGAAAATAATCCTAATTTTACATCAAGCGATGTAAGTAAAGGAGTAGATGTTAATTTTGAGAAATTAGAGACTCAAGAAGAGTTTGAAAATAAATTAAGTGAAATTTATGGGTCTCTTGAACATTTCGAACTAAAGAATGCGTCTTCTCATATGAGAACATTGTTATTGTCTCTAAATTATTCTGATGAAAATGAAATTTGGAAAACATATAATAATCTTGATCGGGAAATCAGTATAATTGATAATTTGCAAGAAGAGGGGAGGATGAACACAAAGGAATATATGAAAGCTTTTTTTGATTTTGAGAAAGAAATAAAGAATCTATTGGATGAAGTGAAAAAAGAAGATGTTCTTGATTTAGAAAACGAAACAAAAGCAACTTATTTTGCCGAAATAAGAAAACTCCTTGCCGAAAATAAAATGAAGGAACTATTTAATGAGTTAGAAAAAATAGCAAAGAGTAATAGTTCATATGGAAACCAACTCATTTTATTACAGTCCCGATACAATAGCCTTCAAAAAAGTATTTTGAATTATACCATTTCTACTGAGCAATCTAATATTTCTATGAATCAAATTAGAGCAGCTATTTTATCTCTTATCAACGATCTAGAAAACGACAAAGACATCCAATTTTAATAATCATAACCACCACCATAACCTCCTCTATATGTATTCACCCTGCGCCGCTTTTTGTAAAGGACCGCTTCCGTAGCATCCTTTTCAAATTTGTTCATTTCTTTGGCATCATCAAAATCCATTTCTGTGTATTTTGATTTTGAATAACTGCTTTTATATTGGATAGGTTTTTCCTTGTCCAATTTATAAGCAATGTACTGTATGCCCCATTCTTCAGATTTATTTTCATTACCCGAATACCCATAACCATCATCTTTTTTCTTGCTTTTGAAAAAATAGATAATGTATTCATCTTCTTCATCTATTAAGACACTGTCTTTTAAAAATACGATACTATCAATAGAAGGATAAGTGGTATAATCATATAAATAAGCCTCTGCAATGGCTTGTTGGTTTTTGTAAGCTTTCGGAAATTTATCCAGTTGTTTTAATTTTTTTAATTGTCGATATAAATCCAAGCGGGTCTTTGGATTTTCCGCCAACTTCGTCATGATTCTTGGATCGACATAAGAATTGTGTTTGGCCAATTGTGCCAATAAAATAGTTTTTGTATAAGGGTTTTCTAAAGTTTTTATTTTATTGAACAATTCACTTACCGCCTCTTCCTTGTGGAAGGGTGCCAACAAAGAAATATATTCATCCAAAAGAGAAGGAGAAGAATTATAACTGCTCCCATAATATCGATCCGATTTTTTATTCAGCTCGCTGGCTTTTTTCCTTTTATATTCAATTTTCATTTCATTCAATAAAAGCCCTTTGTATTTTTTTAGGATTTTAGTTTTTAAATGACCTTTATCTTTTAAATGGGCTGCCAATTGGTACACCCAATTTTTATATTCAGGAATAGAAGAATAATCCATTAATTCAGGAAATAAAATATTGCCATATTTTACGGCGGTCGAATCCATTAATGGACGAAACGTTTCATAAATGTTTCTTTCTGTAGAAAGAGGAATATCTGTCTTTAATAAAGTCAAAATTGATTTGAAATTATTTTCACTGGGATTTTTTGCTAAGGCATTGATGACCTCCAATTGTATTAAACTATTGTCTTCGGATTGGATATACTTATTTTTAAGATAAGGAAAAACACGAGGGTCTTCTATGTTTCCTAATTCTTCCAATAGTCCGATTTTTATTTTCATTTCTTTTTCTTCGAACTCGTAATTTTCGATGGTTTCGATTAAGGGTTGTACATCTTTTTTATCAAAAACAATATATTCATACGCCTTTAATGTATTGGCGCGGGTAAGGCTATCGGAACTATGTATATTGTCGAAAAAAATACTCGATTTTTTATGAAAAGGACTTCTTCCAATCAATGTATCTGCCAAAATGAAGGTTTGGAAAAAAGTATCTATAAAAGTAGAAAGAGGTTCGTCAGAATAATGATCGTATTGTAATAAATACATCACACCATGATTTAAGACATAATAGTTGTGAATGGATTTAGTGCTATTTTTCCGACTTAATTCCATAGCATAAAAAGGCTGGCCTTTTTTAAGTGTCCCTTTTTCTTTTTTGCTAATGATGTGATCATCTTCCTCCCATTTTCTTTCAATTCTATTCCATATCGAATCTAGATGTTCTACTTCATAAAAACTATGATACTTATTGTATGAAATATGGATGACTTCCTTGTAAGGTGTTTTAAAACTAGCACTTTGGTATTTGGACGAAAGTGTATCTTTGCTTTGACGCATACCGTAAAAATCAAAGTACGGAGGCGATTCTACAGAAGAAATAACTTCGAAAAATAAACTCGTATCAATTTGTAATTCATATTTTTCATCTTTATGGAGATAAGGTTTGAACTGGAACGAATCGAAATATTTTTTACTGGAAATACTATCCACTCCCACGGTTCCCATCATATAATAACGAGGTCCTTTTTTTATCGAAAATAAATCCATCCTATCCCCATCTTTAGTCGTAGAGGTCGAATAAGAATGAGGGAAAGGGAAATCATCTCTTTGTGCATAAGAATGTATGGATTGTGCAGAAGTGTCAATTTGGTCATACCATATTTTATGCAAATATTCAAGCTCGAATTTGTCACTTTCCAAATATCTATAATCGTGATAAACCAAAGCTTGTGCAAAATAAAAACCTCCATCTTTACCCATGCTTTGGATCATCAAAGGACTGCCTTCCGAAGCATAAAGATGGTTGCCGTCCATAATAGGACTACCTGGAATTTCTATTTCGAAATCACCATAAAAAGGTTGAACGGTTTTTGAAACATTTTCTTCTTTTTTCAATTTTAGGCTATTAAAATATTTGCTTCCATATTGCAAAGCATAATCCTTTTTTCCTCCCAATTTGAAAACTATGATTTCCAAAGGGGTTTCAACAATTAAATATTTTTGATGTTCGCCACTCTTTGTTTTATTTTTAATTTCTATTGCCGGATATCCTTGGAAATTAATTCTATTTTGTTGTTCTATTTTTCCAGGAATATTTTCATACAGCATATCCTCAATTTCATCCAATCCGAATTTATCCTTGTTCAATTTAGAAAAAGTAGGGGTTCTGAAAGAAAGAAAGTATGCACCGTTCGTTATGTCAAGAGAAAGTCCGACTTGTAAACCGTTATAACTGAACTCATATAACTGTTCAGGTAAGTCAACCGAATAAAAATTATCAGAAGAAAAATATGTTTGATGCGGTCTATTTAAGAAATTCGTTTCAAAATTATCTTTAATGTTTATTCCTTTTGGAGTCAAGTCTCCTTCGATAGCCGTAACCGAATAACCCTCCTCTCTCAAATATTCTATCACGCCTTTTTTTCCCGGTAAATGGGCGGCACCAATGCCAACAAAGACTGTTCCCTTCTGCATAACGCTATCCATAGCCTCTACAATATTCCTGTTTCGTTCATAGAGCATATATTCATTATACAATTCGGGATAATAATCTTCATTCAAGGAATCAATCAAATCCAGATTTTTATCCCGGTAAGCATCTTCTGTTAATTCTACAATTCCTTTTTTCTGTAATTTCTTTTTCAACCACGGAGAAAATTCCTTTTTATCGTCGTAAGCATTTAATGCCGCTTTTTTTGTAAGCTGATCCGCTTCTTCGATATCTTCTAGGGCAAGCACCGGTTTTTTCTGTTTGCTCCCTGCCTGAAAAATAAACATATCCAAATAGGTCTCTTCTTGGAAATTTTGTTGGGCATCGCTATTGCGGTATAAAATGCCATTCACCAACTCGTTATTTTGTTTTAGGATATATTGGAAATTCTTCTCGTCGGGGAAATGAGGGGCAAAAGAAGAATAAAGTTCATTGTCCATACCATACCCACCACCACTGACTTGATCCAACATCAGATCCATCCAATCTTCAGGATTGGTTTCCAATGCCACTTGATCCACTTCTTGCAAGGCCTGATAAAATTCATCATTCAAATGATAGGCGATTTTATAACTCACATGCATTGTGCCATACAAATAGGAAGGTTTCTCCATGCCCTTGCCCTCTATTTTCCAGAACAGGCTTTGGTATTTTTGAACATTCTCCTCCTCTTGGGCTTGTAATGGAAAAAAGCCAGAGGCAAACAATAAGATAAAGAAATAGGATAAATAAGTACGATTGGATAAGTATGCCATTCTCTAATAATAATTTAAAATAATTGGGAGTTACCCTGATAATTTCAGGAAGGGCAAAATACAATTAATTCTTATTAGTCGCCTGTATCCCCACATTAAATTACGAAAATTAATCTTGTCCTTTCAAAAGTGTTGTGGATTCTACATTTTTGATTAATTTTCCGATTCTTTTGGAATTGATCCTTGGCAGACTCAATAAAGCACAGATTCATGAGCCAGATTTCGATGGATGTGCCGGTCATTGTACGGCAGGTAAAATTGGAAGGGAAACTGAATTATCAGATTCGCCCATTGTTCTTTTCTTACCCATCCGTAACCCATCGTCGTTATGAAAAAGCTGAATCCACATTCAAGAATGAACTTAAATTTTATTTCCAGAATTATGTCCTGAGCCGTCCCGCCTTACCGAATTACTTGTGGTTCCGTTTCCATCCCGATGTCCAATACCAAATCGAACATTTCGAATTCAATTTGGGCAAACAATACGTGAAAGGAAATTTCGCCTATGCGGTATTCAACATGCAAAATGATAAATATGCCTTTCTTCCCAATATGAATAATTTCATGTTCATGTTGAAAACCAATGAAAAAGGAAAATATGACATCAAAGAAGGAGTAGGGCAAGTCATAGAATATCTTCTAAAAACATATCGGAAGAATTTAGGTAACTCCCATTTGGAAATAGAGCCTTATACATCCAACAAAAGCGAATTCAAATCTTCCATAAAATGCAATGTCAAGGTAGACGAGCAACCCTATCCCTTCGAAAATGATTTTGCTTCGATGTTTTTTGCCGGTTTCGGACAACAATCGGATTTTAACGGGAGTGTTGAAATTTATAAGGTAGGACATGATTTAAATGATAAATTTCCAAGCGACTTGCTAACCGCTTGGTATCGGGAAAAAGAAATTTCAAGAATTGGTGAAGCTCTGTTTTCCAAAGAGAATACACCCATCGTACTAGTAGGAAAAGAAGGAGTAGGGAGGAAAAGTATTCTTCACGAAGTGTTGTATCGTTACCTCAGAGAGAGGGAAGGAACAGAAGATGAACTTCTCAAGAAAGTATGGCACATCGACCCGACTCGGATCATAGCTGGTATGAGTATAGTGGGGATGTGGCAGAAACGCTTCGAATCCATTTTGAAATACATTCAGACTCGAAGGAAGAATGTCAAGAAAACCAATGATCGTTCATCCGATATTCTATTCTTTGATAATCCCGTCGCTTTACTAAGAATCGGAAAGTCGTCCCAAAACGACATGACACTCAGTGATGTCATGAAACCATATTTGGAAAAAAGACTTTTGCAAACCATCATTGTCGCTACGCCAGAAGAATGGAAGGTCGTACAAGAAAAGGATAGAAGATTTTCCGACTTGTTCAGTGTAGTACGAATGGATGAACCCGATCAGGTGACGGCAGTAAAAATGGTGTTGCAACGTAGAAAGTTATTGGAAGTCGAATACAGTTGCAAAATTTCGGCTCATGCCATCTATAAACTGTTTGCCATCCATCGAAACTATTTTAAGAGAAGAGCCTTGCCCGGTGGCGTGATGCAACTCCTCAACCAAATGGCAGTCAAATACAAATTCCATTCCATTGATGTAAATGAAATAGAACAGGAATTCGAAGATTATAGCGGCTTGTCTCCTATCCTTACGGATGATACCATCACCTTTGCCGAAAACGATGTGAGAAACGAATTGGCACTTCAGCTCGTAGGGCAATCCGATGCCGTTGATGCATTGGCCGATTCTATCCATTCCATCAAAGCGAAACTGGTTAACCCGAATAAACCCAAGGCATCTTTTATGTTTATTGGTCCTACAGGAGTCGGGAAAACCCAAGCAGCGAAAGTATTGGCAGAATACATGCTAGGAGGCGAACAACAACTCATGCGTTTCGATATGAACGAATATATCGACGCTTCTGCCATTACCCGGCTAATAGGCGATCAAAACAATCCGGAAGGACAATTAACGGGAAAAGTAAGGTACAATCCTTTTGGAATTGTCTTGTTGGATGAAATCGAAAAAGCACATTCCAAAGTACATGATTTATTATTACAAGTGTTGGATGATGGCCGCCTGACTGATAGTTTGGGAAGAACCGTTGACTTTTCGAATACCGTCATCATCATGACATCCAATATCGGAGCGGATCAAGTGTATTCCAGAGTGGGTTTCGAACCCAACCAAAGTGAAATTGATGCGGTATACCGCAAAGCAGTCGAAAACCGCTTCCGTCCGGAATTCATCAATCGAATTGATAAAATCGTCATTTTCCAACCCTTAAAGCAGAAGCATATTTTGGGCATCGCCCGATTGCAAATCAATGAGCTGCTCAAACGGGATGGTTTTGTAAGGAGAACGACCATACTTAATATTTCTGAGGATGCCCTAGCATGGGTCTCTAGCCGTGGCTTCGATGAAAAAATGGGAGGACGTGCCCTGAAACGTCAAATAGAAAAAGACTTGACTGCCCTTTCTGCCGAACAACTTTTAGAAGCGGATAGCGATACACCGGTCATCATGGATATTTTCCTTAAAAATAATCGACTCTTACCTCGCATCACCCCCTTGGATTTTACACCCACTGGAGACAGTTCCTGGTTGCCTTCTTTACCCGAAGAGAAAAAAGGAAAGAAATTTTATGGCCATTTATTGAGAACCATAGAACGGGTGGAAAAAAGCATTCAACGGTACGAAGAAAAACAAAAAGGCAATGATGAAATCATTGTGATTGGTGCGCACAATGAAGATTTGGATTGGCAATACTATGATTTCAAAGATCGCTTGGTGAATGTCAAAGAGAAGGTCAAGGAAACCATGCTGGGTTTTAGGGATAGTTATTTCAAAGGAGGCCCGGCACTTCCCCTTCGCTTGAAAGGCGGTGGTTTGGGGAGTTATATCCAGAAAAGCCAAGCCTCCACGAAGGGCTATCGCCAATTATTGAAGGATAAATTATTCCAAAAACAAGCCCTGGCAGAACTCAACGAATTCTATCGGCTGGCATCGGATCAATTTGATAGTCTGAATACCGAGTTTTTGGACAATTATTTGGATGCCGCATTTTTGAGTTTGCAATCCAAGGGCTTCCTGAAGGAACAATCGGATGAGGTAACCTTGGAGTACAGTTCTTGCATCGATGGCAAAGGCAAAAAAGAACTGGATTTCCTAATGGATCTGCACAAATCTTATTTTGATGATGCAGAAATCCAATACGAAGAATTTCGAAAGGCAAGAAAAATAGTAGCAGACTCCCATTCATTATATGAATTGATCAAAGGAGAGAGAGGCATACATTTGTTCTATCGAACACACCAAACACCCTTGCCCTTGCGGGTAGAAATAAAATGCACCGACTATCCTGAAGAAACATCCATCATGCGAGTTTTGAGATTATATGATCTCAAAGCAACATTAACGGATTTGAGAACCGGCTTCTCCAATGATGTCAGCATCACACCCAAAGAATTCAAATTGATATTATATGCTGGTTTGGATGAAAAAACCAGAAACGAAATTATGAGGGTATAATAGAAGATGATTGATGTAAGGAGCAATCATGAAAATCCCATCAAATATCCCCTTTCAGCCAATACACAAAAATGCCTACCCATTCCTTGATGAGTGCTTCCCATTTCCATAATATTTTTCCACTCGGTAAGAAAATGCTTCTAGGGCGGTTCGGTGTCTCTGAAATGAAATCGGTGGGATAAGGAGTAACATCAATGCCTTGATTTTTAAAAAGAGCCCTCGCCCTCCTCATGTGGAAGGCAGATGTCACTAACAAACATTTTGCATCAGGCAGAATCTGGTTCAAAAGCCGCTTGGTGAATAGGGCATTCTCATACGTATTCCTAGAATCGGGTTCAAGCAAAATATCCATTTCAGAAATACCCATTTCAAGAAGAAATCCTTTTGTAAGAATAGCCTCGCTAGGTGTTTTTTCCCAAATATTCCCAGAACCACCACTCATCAGGATTTTTTTACCTTTTCTGGCTCGATAAAGCTGTAAAGTAGCAATCAACCGGTTTCCCCTTTCATTGGAGATGTATTGATGACCCAATTGCTTGTTATAACTAGAGAATCCACCCAATAAAATGATATAATCATAATGGTTCTCCATCGAATCAACTGTTACCATCTTTCCCTCCCAGCCCTTGCATACAATATTGAAAACAAAAGGGTTGGAAAAGAGAACCAGTATGGATATTCCAAGAGGAATACAATATTTCCGCCATGCCTTTTTCCTGAAAATAAAATACAGGGCAAAACAAAGCAATACCCAATTAATAGGAGCCAAAAAGAAATAAATAGCCTTGGATAAATAAAACATCATTTCGTTAAAGGGTAAGATTCATGACAAAATTATTAGCATAAAAATTCATGTCACATTACGGATTTACTATATTTACATGGTTTTCCAAACATAGACACAACATGATTCAGTCTAATATTAAGCAATTCATATCGTTTTCATATCAGATGAAGCTACTAAAAATTCTATTGGTTTTTATTGCAGTATTCCTTTTTTCTATGAATGCTGATGCTCAAAAAAGACTTCGCTTAATCATCACGCAAGTTTGTGTGGATGGTGATAACGATTGTGATGGAGGGCTATTTTCATCAGATAATGACCATTATTGGTCATGGGAGGGTGGTTCAGTAAGTAATGAGTGTGTAGGATATGACAATACGGCACCGGATTATTGTAGGGCACCCAATAGAACCATTTATGATGAAGAATTTAATTGCCCTTCAGATTGGCCAACGGGTAATTTGGGTTTCACTTGGTATGTTTCTGAATGTGACGCATGCGGATGTTTGGCAGGTACACTAACGGGCTCAGATGCTAGCATGGGAATTTCTTTCCCTTATCCAGCTAGTAATGTAGGGGGAGGAAGCACGAATAATACGACGTATACCATTTTTAATGCTCCAGGTTGTTTTGATAATCCAGGTAATTACACCTTTACCATGGAGTGGGTGGTTTCTGGTTCATATCCGGGAACGGGCAATGATATGTGTGTAGATGCTATAAACTTAGGAACACTGGGTTCTGGAGCAACAATAGGAAATGCAGGTTTGAGCAATTACAATAATTTTTGTGCCACATCTACTGGAGATCCAGGAGCCTCTTGGTCTAATGAACAAGGGGTCTGGTTTACCTTTACTACATCGGCTACACCCGGTTCCATCATTACCATAGATGGTTATAATGACCCCCAAAGTTTGGGAGATCAAATAGACATGCAATTGGCTTTATTCGAATCATCTGGTGGATGTGCCGGGCCTTTTACTCTAATAGAATCCGATTTCGATCCTCTGTTTTATAGTGAGACAATGGAAGTTAATTGCCTTAAGCCCAATACGACTTATTATATCTTAGTAGATGGTGATAGTAACCTTGCTAATGCTTTTAATGGTCAAGAAGGTTACTTTGGCATGACTGTGGCAGACAATGGAATTCCTGCTGCTACCAACGACTTGGTTTGTGATGCTATAGACATGGGAATCCTTCCATTCGGAGGTACTTTAGGTAATTCATCAGTAAGTTCTTACAATAATATCTGCGGTTCCAATACGTCAGATCCGAATCCAGCCAATTGGGACAACGAACAAGGCGTATGGTTTTCGTTCACCACTGGAGCACAAGTTGGAACAACAGCAGAAATAGTAGGAGAAAATGACCCTTCCGGATTAGGTGACAACATGTCGATAGAATTCTCTTTATATGCATCAAGTAATGGTACATGCAGTGGTACATTGACCGAAATTTCAGATGCGGTAGATATCATCGATTTAGGCTTTGGCGAAAGCATGACAGTTGAATGTCTAGAACCCAACACCACCTATTATTTATTGGTAGATGGTTTCGACGATCCCTTTACCGACTTTTTGATAGAAGGGTATTTCGGTTTGAGTATTGAGGACGATGGTACCGTACAAGCAGCAGATTATATTTGCGATGCAGAAGATCTTGGAGCCGTACCTGATGGAGGTTCAGTGACAACCAATTTCCCAAATCAGTCTAATATTTGTGCTACACCTGCTATAGACGGTATGGGAGGTTTGGATCCCGTTCCTGGGCAATGGCAATTGGATGACCCCACAGACCAACAAGGGGTTTGGTTTGAATTCACAGCACCTCCAAGTGGTTCTGCCGGAATTTTTATCAATTCGACTGCGGATTTAAATTTCTTAGACTTAAATGAGAGTATAGATATATATGTGGCTTTGTATCAAACAAATGATAATACCTGTTCAGGTACACTAGATTTGGTAGAAGAACAACATTCATCTACTTCTCCCTGTGGTTTGGATTTTTCTCCTTCCGATTTATTTGATGAGCAGTTGGATGCCTATTGTCTTAATCCGGGACAAAATTACTGGGTCATGGTACAAGGGGATCCCAATTTGCTTTTAACAGATATTGATGGAAGTGTAGATGGAACACAAGGGTATTTTACCATAGATGTAACCGATTTAGGCTTCCCTTCCACCCACTATTCTTTAGGAGGTAATGATGATGTTTGCTTTGCAACACCATTAGGTGCTCCAACCGTAGGGGGTGGCCCCATTACCTTGACCGACCAAAGCAATCATTGTGCATCAGCAGAGGTTGAACCCAATAACTTTGGTTTTACCAATGAAAGCGGAGTTTGGTATTCTTTTATCGCTCCTACGTCTGGTATTGTTCAGATTTGGGCATTGAACCAAGAACCATTGGATGGAGTGACTTTATGCCCTCCTCCTGTTCCCTTATATCAAGATGCCATACAAATTGAATTAGCTGTTTTTGAAGCGGTAAATGGTATAACTTGTGGAGGTAGCCCTACACAAAACCAAAATGATATCAATTTGGGTAATCCGATTGCTTGGGATAGCGAAGTCGATCTATTGGATTTCTTGATTTCCAATGATGTTTTAGATGGAGGGATTTCAATAAACGATGCGGCTAATGATGAGTACATGGTTGCAGAATGTTTGACCCCCGGCCAAACGTACTATATCATGGTGGATGGTAATCCGAATGTATCAAGTGTCCTTCAAAACCAAGATTTGATTGAAGGTATATTTACGATTACAATCGAGGCGATAGACCAACCACCACCAACAGGCAATGACCTACCTTGTGATGCCATTGCCTTAGGGCAACCACCCGCCGGAATTGGAGGAAGCATCGGTGGCACAACCGTTTATAATAACTATTGTGCCACACCGGATAATGAACCTCCTGTTGATGCGTTTGATCCGGATTCTACCGTATGGTTTACATTCGAAGCTCCGGCAACAGGAAGTGTTATGATAGAAGCCGTTTCTCAAGGTGGTCTATTGGATGATGAAAGTATCAATCTCCAAATGGCCGTTTTCCAATCGGATTATGACCCAGCGACCCAACAACCCTGCGAAGGCTCATTTTATGAATTAGTAGGGCAGGATGATAACCTTTCCTTAGATGTGGATATAGAAGAAATTCATTGCTTGGAAGAAGGTGAAACCTATTTCATCTTAATTGATGGTGAACCGGATGGAGTGAACATCACGACTCAAGAAATTGGTGAATTTACCATTGAAATTACAACCATCGCTCCCATTCCCACTCAGTCCAACGACTTGATATGTAATGCGGTGGATATGATGACATATGGCGATCCATTTGCTGGAGGTTCTTCATTACCCACACAAGAACATAATATCTGTGCGAATGACATAAATGACCCGGGCACTTGCTTCAATACAGACTATACTGTTTGGTATACTTTTGAAACGCCGGCTGCAGTACCCCCTGGTATGGCATATGCCGTAGACATTACTGTGACCAGTGATTATTTCGATCTCTTTGGGCCTTATGACATGATCATTCCCCAAGTCGCTGTTTTTGAATCGGATAACAATACTTGTACAGGAGGTTTAACCGAAATGGCCTGCTCAGGTGGAGATATCATTCCAGATGATATTGGAATATTCCCTCCTACTTTTACATATATCACAGAGTTAGAAGTTCAATGTCTTTTACCCAATCAGACTTATTATGTTATGATAGATGGTCTAACCACCTTCGCGGGTGATATTGGTTTTGGACAAGGGTATTTTGATTTGGATATCGTTCAAACGGCAGCGAATCCAGCTGCTCAGAACGATGAAATTTGTGACTTCATAGATTTGGGTACAGTTCCTGTTGGTGGTACGATACCTGCTGGAACCGATTATTATAATTTCTGTGCAGAAACCTCTCCTGGAGAACCTGATCCAGATGCGTTTGGTATCGACCAAACCGTTTGGTTTACCTTTACAGCTCCGAATACACCCGGACCCAATGCTTCTTCTAGCATTACCATTAATTTAACCAGTGATCCAAATAGTATAGGCGATGAAACAGACCTGCAAGTTGCCGTATATGAATCTTCTGATGGTACTTGTAATGGTTCCCTTACAGAAATAGATAGTGAATATGAAGGTCTTGGACTCGTTTACGATGAAACAATGTCGTTAACTTGCTTGAATCCGGGACAAACCTATTACATGCAAATCGATGGTGCGGATAATCTCATAGGAGGAATCGAAGGATACTTCCATATAGAAATTGTTGATGATGGGGGAGGAGTATTCCCAATCAATGATGATATTTGTTCTCCCATTAGTTTAGGTACAGTACCAGAAACATCAGGAACCATTGGAGGAAATTATTCGAATCTTTGTGCCACGATTCAGGATGATGAACCCGATCCTGGATTTGGTTTGGGTCTAGATACCATTAATAATACTGTATGGTTTACCTTTACACCACCTACCTCAGGTAATGTATTTATTGATGCCAACAGCCTTGCGGATAATGTCGATTTACAATTGGCGGTTTATTACTCTGCGGATGGAACCTGCGATCCGAATCAAATGGTCCCCATCAATCATGAATGGGATGGACTCGGTACGGCTTGGGATGAAGATTTATATGTGACTTGTTTGGATCCGACCCAAACCTATTATCTACAAGTCGATGGAGCTACGGGGGCATTGATACCAGAAGCTTTGGCAACGGGAGATTTCTCTTTAGCATTATCCGATGACGGAGGATCAACAACTGTACCTCCTAACAACGATGTATGTGATGCCACCGTATTCACCAATTTTCCCACTACGGCATCAGAAACCTTGGCGAACCAAACCAATGAATGTGCCGATGTAGAATTAGGGGAACCCGGAATTTTTGATTATGCCCAACATACCGTTTGGTATGAATTTGTAGCGCCACCTTCGGGACACATATCCATAGAAGTGGATCCCTCCGGAATATTGGACATCTTACCTGAAATTTATCTGTTTGGTAATCCAAGTGGAACAGGTTGTACCTATTCGGATTTACAGTTAGTGGATTCAGATGTGTTCCCGAATACTTCTTTGGACTTCGTATTGGAAACATCTTGTGTCGAACCGGGGCAAACATATTACATCCAAGTAGATGGCCAATTGATCAATCCGGTAGGAGAATTTGATATCATCCTTACTGATTTATACCCGAATTATGCTGCGACCATCGAGCCGCCGAACAATGATTGTATTGATGCTACTCCATTAACTGTACAAAGTGAATCTTGTTTTGTCGGGGATGGAACTTGGTCGAATGAAAATTATGGCCATCCTACCATTTCATTGAATGATGGAATTGTTCAGGGCTGTAATTCGAATGGTAATTGTGGTGATACATGGTATTGCTTTACGATGCCGCCGACAGGTGCCGCATTAATAGAAGGGAATGATGATAATGGTCTTTTTGGAGATAATGATTTAACGATTATAGCTTACACTGGTGATTGTAATGGTCTCACTCCTGTAGAAACCATTTTGAATACGACTCCAGAAACTGCTTGTGAATTTGGACCCGAAATTGCTTTCGAAATTGGTCTCGATCCAGGTACGAAAGTATATCTACAAGTATTTGATGGAGCTGGAGATTTCCACGATAATCCATTCGATATTTGTGTGTCGGAGCAGTGTGGTGCTGATAATTGTTTGAATGCCATAGTCATGGAACCCAATGTGCCCTATTGTTGGAATACCGCTTCTGCAACAGGAGAAACTCTTGGGGTTAACCCCGGATATCCCGAATGTGGTACAGGTACAGCAGGTACAGACATCAATCCGGAACATTCATTGTATTTTACATTTACATCAGATTGTGCAGGAGGTACTATTGTCATTGATATTCTGAATGTACTGTATGATGAAAATGATCCGAATTATGCTCCTTGTGGTACTTTAGGAGCATCAACAGATGGGTTTGCCTTCTCTGTTTATGCTGATAACACAGATATTTGTGATGGTATCTATGATGATCAAGTGATATGTGATTACTACGGTGGTTGCCAAGAAGGAGGGGATCAGAGCTATCAATATACATTGAATGGTTTGAACCCGAATACCCAATATATCATCATGATAGATGGTGGGGCTTATTATCTCGGTGATGAAGTAGGAGGAAATGTCCAAGGAGAAATCATGATTACGCAATTGTCCAGCCCGGATATAGATTCGATGGTCGTGGTTGATTCTATTGCTTGTTTCGGAGAGACTGGAACAGTAACAGCCGAGGTGTCGGGTGGTGTACCTCCTTATTTATTCAATTGGGATGATGTGAGTTCTGATTCTATCTATACCAATGTTAGTCCGGGATGGCATTACCTAACAGTAACTTCTGGAGCGAATGGGTGTTTTGAAGTGGATTCAATCTTCTTACCAGAACCGCCAGAATTAACGGCTACTATGAATTTTGATCCGGATCAAATCTGTTATGGTCAGGATGTCGAAGCGGCACCGATTGTTGTGGGGGGAACCCCGGTTTATTCCTATGAATGGAGCAATGGGGAATTAGATTCCCTAGCAACAATGCTCGGTGCCGGATTACATACAGTAACGGTTACCGATGATAATGGTTGTACCACAACCGTTGAAGTAGACGTACCCGCAGGGTTCCTTCAATTTATCAGAAATTAGTCTAATATTTAAATCTGATTTTTTAGAAGGGGTTGAGCCATTTGGCTCAACCCCTTCTCTTTATATTCATCAAAATCAACAATGTTTGGCATAAACCAATAAAAACCGTATCTTTGCACCTCGAAATAAGGAAGGGGTGCTAGGAAAACGGTTTAAGCCTACCATTTCTTTCATTTTTTAACCAAAACTAAAATTGAACCATATGATGTTAGATGACGAAAAAAATGTTAACGAAGAAGTTAACGAAACTCCTCAAAATGAAGAGGTGAAAGAAACAGGTGCTAAGGACGATTATTTAGAAATTAGTGCTTACCAAGGACACGATCGTGTCGAATCAGATCCGGATTTCTGTGCTTTTGAAGTGGATGGCGATTTTTATTTCGCTATGTTGGATGCCAATGGCAACGTATTGCTACGTTCCGAAGGTTATTCTTCTGCCAAATCAAGAGATAACGGAATCAAATCCGTAACGAAGAATCGTGAAGTAGAAAAACGTTATTCTATTTTAAATGAGAATGATCAATACTTTGTTATTCTTAAAGCGGGGAATCACCAAGAAATTGGTAGAAGTGGAGCTTATGCTAAACTAGAAGATGCTACGGCTAGCCAAAATGCCTGGAAAAAAGAGGAAACTCCTGTAGTAGAGGCAAAAAAAGAAGCTGCTCCGGCAGAAGAAGTAGTAGAAGCTGAAATCGAAGAAAAAGAAGGTATTGTTCTAATGCAAACCGACGAACCTGAAGAGGAAGTGGTGGAAGAAGTGGTGGAAGAAGATACACCCGATGAAATCGAGGAAGAAACTCAGATTGTAGTAGATAGAGGGCCTCATGACGACTTTGATTGGTCTTTAGGCAAAAGGAATACAATCACGTATAATGACAGTGATAAAGAATCCCTTTTAAAAGATTATAGTGCTTCCTTGAATTCTGTAATAGAGAATGAGGTGGTGAAAGGTCGTGTAAGCGATATTACTAGTGGTGATGTTGTTTTGGACATCAATGCTAAATCTGATGGCCTTGTTTCCTTGTCCGAATTCAGGGATATGCCTGATTTGAAAGTAGGAGATATGGTCGACGTATACGTCGAACAACAAGAAGATGCGAAGGGTCAATTGATTCTTTCTCGAAGAAAAGCCAAATTACTAACGGCTTGGGAAAGTTTAGTAGAATCTTACAACGAAGGTACGATTATTCAAGGTCTTGTGGTTTCCAAAACAAAAGGTGGTCTTATTGTAGATTGCAATGGTTTGGAAACATTCTTACCCGGTTCTCAAATCGATATCAAACCTATTATTGATTATGATTCCTATGTAGGAAAAACAATGGACTTCAAGGTTGTGAAAATCAACGAAGCTATCAAGAATGCTGTTGTTTCTCATAAAGCTCTTATCGAAAGTGATTTGGCCGACCAAAGAGAACAAATCATCAGTGGCTTGGAGAAAGGTCAGGTACTTGAAGGTTTGGTGAAAAACATTACAGACTTCGGTGCATTCTTAGATTTAGGAGGTGTAGACGGTCTATTGTATATCACAGATATTTCTTGGGGTCGTATTTCACATCCAAGAGAAGTATTGGAACTGAACCAGAAAATCAACGTAGTTGTATTGGATTTTGATGAAAACAAAAAACGTATTTCATTGGGTCTGAAACAACTTCAACCACACCCTTGGGAAGTCTTGGGCGAAGATGTGAAAGAAGGTTCTGTTGTGAAAGGTAAGATCGTAAATATCGAAGATTATGGTGCATTCCTTGAAATCACTCCAGGTGTAGAAGGTTTGATTCACGTATCTGAGGTAACTTGGAGCAACCAACCGGTTAATGCAAGGGATTACTTCAAGGTAGGACAAGAATACGATGCGAAAATTGTTACCATTGATAGAGAAGATCGCAAGATGTCTCTTTCATTGAAACAAATGAGCAAAGATCCTTGGAGCGATATCGCTGAAAGATACCCGAACGAGAGCCGTCATTCTGGTGAAGTGAAAAACTTGACTCCTTATGGTGTATTCGTTGAGTTGGAAGAGGGAATAGGAGGTATGATTCATATTTCTGATTTGTCTTGGACTAAGCGTTATGCCCACCCATCCGAATTTACAAAAGTGGGAGACACCATTGAAATTATGGTATTGGATGTTAATCCGGATACTCGTAAAATGTCTCTAGGACACAAGCAATTGGAAGAAAATCCATGGGATACATTCGAAACGGTATTCCCTGTAGGTTCTTTCCATGAAGCAACGATTGTAAGAAGAGATGATAAAGGAGCCATCGTATTATTGCCTTATGGTTTGGAAGCATATGCACCATTGCGTCATGTGAAAAAAGAAGATGGTAATTATGCAAATCCGGATGAGATTTTAATGTTCAAAGTTTTGGAATTCAATAGGGATGACAAGCGTATTTTGGTTTCCCATTCACGTTATACTGAGCAAATCCAAAGAGATGCGGATGATGAAGTGAAGAAGGAGCGCCAAAAAGAACAGAAGAAAGTTCGTAATGTTATCAAGAAAACACAAAAGAACATCGAACTTACTACATTAGGTGATTTGGATGTCTTCTCTGACTTGAAATCTCAATTACAGGATTCTGACAAAAAAGAGGATGACAAAAAAGAAGATGATAAGAAAGATGATAAATAATCAGTAGATTATCTTCTTTGAGAATAAATAACGGCTGTTCCGAATTTCGGAGCAGCCGTTTTGTTTTGGAAAAGGTGTATTATATAAGTTAGTTTATTCTGTAATTCCCATTAAATCCAACATGAACGCATACTGCATAGCGGTTTCTTTATAAGGAGCAAAACGACCGGAAGCACCTCCATGTCCCGATTCCATATTGCAATAAAAGAGTAGGGGATTATGGTCTGTTTTTTTATCCCTGAGTTTCGCCACCCACTTGGCAGGCTCCCAATATTGGACTTGCGAATCGTGATAACCTGTAGTGACAAGAGTAGCGGGATAATCTTTTTCTTCTACATTTTGATATGGACAATAGGAGTGTATGTAATGGAAGTATTTTTCTTCCTTCGGGTTGCCCCATTCATCAAATTCGCCGGTAGTGAGTGGAATACTCTCATCCAACATGGTATTAATGACATCCACAAAAGGAACGGCGGCCAGTACCCCTTTCCAAAGTTCGGGCCTCATATTCATAACAGCTCCCATTAATAAACCGCCGGCAGATCCCCCCATGGCGAACAACGAATTTTTAGAAGTATAATTTTCTTGTTGCAAAAATTCGGCACAAGAAATAAAATCCTCGAACGTATTTTTTTTATTCAGCATTTTACCATTTTCATACCATTGCCTTCCCATTTCTTCACCCCCTCGAATATGGGCGATGGCAAAAGCAAATCCCCGATCCAACAAACTCAAACGAACAGAACTGAAATACGGATCCATGCTATATCCGTAGCTTCCGTAGGCATATAGTAAGAGTGGTGCTTTTCCATTTTTTTCAAACCCTTTTTTATATACCATCGAAATCGGAATTTTGACACCGTCTTTTGCCGTTGCCCAAATTCTTTCGGATAAATAATCATCTGCTTTAAAAGTATCAGAAATGACCTCCTGTTGTTTCAATAATTTTTTTTCCTTTTCATCCATATCATAATCATAGATAGAATTAGGAGTGGTCATGGAAGTGTAACCAAATCTTAAAACAGAAGTATTGAATTCTAAATTAGTAGAAGAATAAATTAAATGACTTTTTTCAGAAAAGGAAATATAATGTTCTTCCCCTTCTTTGGGAATAATCCGAATTTCAGTAATTCCATTTATCCGTTC
The DNA here is from genome assembly GCA_020629255.1 of Saprospiraceae bacterium. GTDB lineage: Bacteria > Bacteroidota > Bacteroidia > Chitinophagales > Saprospiraceae > JAHDCE01. Next base: position 27,893 of record JAHDDR010000002.1, read on the forward strand.
ATTCAGCACCAAATGGTTTTCGAAAATTTCAATACCTTCTAATAAAACATTTTCTCTATGTGCAATTTTTTCTTTCCAATTTTCTTTTTCGGGTTGTGATACCAAGGTTTCCATCAATCGAAAATTCTTTGCATCATAATTCGTATGGATAAAAAAACGATCCTTATAATGTTCTACTGAATATTCGTGATCCCTTTCTCTTTCATGTATGATTTTGAAATATTCCTTTGGTGTATCAGTATCTAAAAAACGATATTCCGTCATGACAGAATGATAACTGGCAACCATGATAAAACGCCCCGACTTTGTACGATAAACAACAGTATTAAAAGTCTCGTCTTTTTCGTGGAAAATTTCAACATCGTTTTTAGGGTCGGTTCCTAACTCATGCCGCATGATTTTATAACTACGCAGAGTTTTTTCGTCTTTTAGCGTATAAAATAATGTGGTATTGTCATTTGCCCAAGCAACGCTTCCTGTGGTGTTTGGAATTTCATAAGAATAAAATTCTCCGGTTTCCAAATTTATGAAACGTATATTATATATCCTCCGACTAAGTGTGTCTTCTCCGAATGCCAAGATTTTGTTATTCGGGCTTACAATTAACCGAGAGGTGGCATAATAAGATTTTCCTTCAGCTAGTTTATTCTCGTCCAAAAGAATTTCTTCTTGTTCTGTATTTATTTTTTTTCTGCAATAAATGGCGTATTCTTTTCCTTCTTCAAAACGATGGTAATACGTATATCCGTTTTTTTGATAAGGCACAGACATGTCTGTTTTTTTAATTCTTCCTTTTATTTCTTCGAATAATTTTTTTTGTAAATCATTCGTGTGTTCCAACATTTTATCCTTGTAGTCATTTTCTGCATTCAAGTATTCTAGAACACCTTTGTGATCCCGTTCACGCATCCAGAAATAATTGTCTGTCAGAGTAACGCCATGTATGGATTTTTGAGTTTTTATCTTTTTAGCAACGGGTGTAGATATATTTTTTTTCATTCTGATTTATTTATATGTTTTCATAGATATTTTGGCACTCACTTCTTGAGGTGATTTTTGATTTCCGCCAAAATAAAAATTAATAAAGGCATTGAGTTTCTTTTTATGGGTGAATGGCATTTCGTGGGTTACCACATTTTTGCCAACCCTCATTAACCAAATATATTTTTTAGAGATTCTATCAATTTCGAGTTCAAGAAATAATTCATCGCCCCGATTTAAGGAAAGCATAGGTCTGAACCAATCCGTGCTGCCCGAAATGTGGTAATACGGAGCTATATCAATTTTATCTTTTATCGGGTCATATTTCCATCCCATCATGGCTGTATTTTTCCTTGTATTGAACATGTTGTAAAAAACACCACATAACTTATTCCAATCTTTTTGATCAGAATGTATTTCTCCTTTTTCGTCTTTCATGATATAATTACAATCCTCATTGAAAATTACTCGCCATTGAATTTTTTTTAATTTCCATCCAATTTTAAAAACCCTTGGAAAGGAAAAGTGTTTTCCTTTTTTTACAGTATAAGTTTTATATGGTATCATGATTTTCTCTTTTTGGATTGACTCAAGTTTTGATGACGGATAGAAAGAATAAAATAAAAATATCAACGAAAAAGTTCCGAGAATGAATATTTTATTCTGATGAAATTTTCTGGAATGCATGCTTTAAGTTATCAATAATATCGGAAGCAATCAAACTTTGTTCCCCTTGTATTTCTTTTGCAAAATCTCCAGCCAATCCATGTACATAAACGCCAATGAAGGATGCAATTGAAGGTGAATGTTTTTGGGCCATTAAACCCGTAAGAATTCCGGTAAGAACATCCCCGCTTCCAGCCGTTGCCATGCCCGGATTGCCCGTCGAATTAAAATAACATTCTCCATTGGGTAGAGCAATACAGGTATGTGCTCCTTTTAAAATAATTATCACATTTAATTCTTGAGCTTTTTCTTGGCAAGTATTGAATCTATCCCAATCATGATTGCTATTGCCAAATAATCTGTCAAATTCTTTTGGATGGGGTGTTAAAATACTATGAGGTGGGATTTTGCCAAAATAGGATTTATTTTCGGATAAAATATTTAGAGCATCTGCATCTATGACCATAGGGTCTTTATAAATTTCCAATAAATGAAAAAGAGCCTTCTTCGTTTCTTCGTTTTTTCCAATACCGGGACCGATGCCAATAATATCAAAATTTTTTAATTCTGGTATTCCACTAAAGTATTTGTCGTTGTTGTCAGAATTGCACATAGCTTCAGGAACGGATGTTTGCATAACATCATTTCCTTTTTTTGGAACATGCGTCGTCAATAAACCACATCCGGAACGGAGTGTAGCTTTTGCGGCCAAAATAGCAGCGCCCATTTTTCCATAGGAACCTGCGATTAGTAAAGCATGTCCGTAAGTTCCTTTATGAGAAAATTTATTTCTCTTTTTTATCAAATCCGAAATAAATTTATCATGTAACAAATGATTGGAACAAGGCGTTTTTTTTTGATATTCCTGGCTTAAATTAATACTCCGATAAATTAGTTTTCCAACGAATTTGTCATTTTTAGGAATCAAAAAAGCCAATTTTGGAATTTCAAAACTGAAGGTATAATCGGCTTGGAAACACTCTTCTTCGGTTCGTTTATCAATAAATAAACCGGACGGAACATCAATAGAAATTTTTACATTTTCTAAAGTATTTAAATAGGAAATTAATACAATGGAATTATAATCTAATGACCGACTTAAACCTGTTCCAAAAATACCATCAATAATAATATCTTTTTTTTCAAATTTCGGTAGTTGTTCAAGCTTGATATCGTGAATATTAATTTCTTTGGGTAGCCGTTTTACATTTGCATTGAAATCAGTACTTCCATTTTTATTAAATCTATAAATAAAGACTTCGACATTGTAGAACTTCCGATATAATAAACGGGCTATTGCCAAACCATCGCCGCCATTGTTTCCAACGCCACAAATTATTTTTATTTTCTGATGGACATGCGGAAACTGTTCAACAAACCATTCGGTAAAAATATTGGATGCCCTTTCCATTAAATTCAAGGAAGAGATAGGTTCGTTTGCGATCGTATAAGCATCCCATTCTCTGATTTGCGATGCGGAAAATATTTTCATGGTATAGAAATTATGGAAAAGAAAAACTATTGGACGATTTCCATTCGACCCTCAATTTCTGCATCAATATTTTTTTCCATTCGAGTCAAATCCTTTACCCGATTAATAAATGCATCGCGAAATAAAATACCAGTTTGGGTTTGTGGCTGCCCTTTGAAAAAAGAACACTTATCACCACCGTTGGCGACATAATCCGAAATACCGATTTGGTAGGTTTTTTCCATGTCAATAGGATTTCCGTTAATGGTAACGGATCTCAATTCTCCGCCTTCAGTAAATGAACAGCGAACAGAACTACTTACAGGCCATCCTCCTCGTGCAGCAATACTTTCAAATAATTGTTGGACAATATCTCCCTTTACATTTAAAATAACCAACATATTATCGAACGGCATCAATTCGAAAATTTTACCGGTGGTAATATCTCCCTGGGGTAAGGTAGGGATTCGGATGCCTCCCTGATTTACAACTGCAAAGTCGATGGGTTTTTTGAATAATTTATTGCATTCTGTGTGGATGGCATCACTAGCCCAATTTCCCAAAGTACATTCGGGAAGTTCCTTCACCAATTCTTTTTCTGCATATCCGATGACTTGATTCATCTTGGCATCCAATTCCTTTTTATAAGGAGCAATCATTTCCTCGATTTCATCATCACTTTCGAATTCCGAAGAAGATGTCATGTCGTATTTTTTAGGCAAGGTATCGACATGGTGGAATACTTTGTTGCAAGATGACAAGACAAAGAAGCAAGGAATAAAAAGGAGGATGAATCGTTTCATATCAAATCGGATTTACAAAAAAGTACTGGCTTCTTGGGAAATGGCAGAACGAGCAGTATCCAAAGAAGTGTTTTTTACTTCATTCAGATAATTGAAAATGGATTTGCTAAGTTCAAGGCTCGAAGCATTTTCATCTACCGTTTTTGATACCAGATTAATGATATTGATGGTATCATTCTTGGCAAACATAATGATTTTCCATAAATCCTCAGAAACATACACTTGCTGAGAAATATTATGTTCATATTCTTGTTGGATGGCAACCATCATGGCTAACTTCAAATCTGCAGCAGACATTTTTTCATCCCGGATGCGAAGCATCAAGTTACTAAGCGAAATCCTCTCGCAGAAAAGGGCGAGCCTTTCATAGGCTTGCATCTTGAAAGGAAAAGACATACTCTTGTTTTCCTTCCTCATTTGAATGGCATTCTTACGTTGTTCGTTTTCCATATAGGTTTTGAACATGTAAAAAACGGTTAAGAAAACAATGAGAGCCGGCAGTGTAACCTTGATGATTTCTAGAAAAACTTCTAATGCGGTAACCATAGTGATGAATAATTTAGTGACAAAAATACGATTTCAATTCTTTTAAATAATGCTAAAGTGAATAAAAAGCCACATTTTCGAAACTTCAATTGCTTTGATGGCGTTATTATTCTTAAATTTGCCCTAATACTTAAATCCATAATATCATGGGAGATAATAAGAATGTGATACAAGATCCGATTACGCTGACCAATGGAGCCGTAGAGCAGTTGAACCGTCTGATGAAAGAAAAAGATGTACCGGAAGGTCATTTTTTGAGAGTGGGCGTCAAAGGGGGAGGATGCGCCGGGTTTTCCTACATCTTAGGTTTTGATGTACCTAAAGAAAATGATCAAAAATTCGAAATCAATGGTATTGATGTAGTCATGGATAAGGCACATGCAATTTACCTCATTGGTATCGAAATAGATTTTGTACAAGGTTTGAATAATCGTGGCTTTACATTTAATAATCCGAATGCCAAAGAATCCTGTGGATGCGGGACTTCTTTTTCTGCATAGAGATTGTTTCTAATATATCGTTGATTGACCCTGATGGCAGTACTGCCATCAGGGTCAATTTTGTTAAAACAGAAGGTTGGAAGCCTTTCATTAACTATCTATTGGGATTGACTTTGTTAAAGTCAGTTAAATAAGTTTACTTTAGCACTTCATTAGAGTCTAAATAAAGGAAAATGAGCGTTATTGCGTTAGAAGGAATGCGTTTTTTTGCCCATCATGGCGTGTATGATGAAGAACGGATTCTTGGAGGTGAATATTTGGTGGATGTCTTAATAGAAGCCGATATTGATGGAGCGGCAGAGGAAGATGATATCAACCAAACCGTAAATTATGAGATGGTTTATACCGTTTGTGAAATCGAAATGAGTAAACCATCCGATTTGATAGAAACTGTCCTACAGCGGATAGTATGGAGAATCAAGGAAAATTCTAGGATGATTCAGGAAATTACCATCAAGGTAACGAAACTGGAACCTCCTTTGGGAGGCAGAGTGAAATCCGCCTCGATAGAATCTTCTTTTGATTTTACAACACAATGTGGGCGTTGTGGAAGAGGAATGGTCTGTTATGGGGATGTAACCTGTTGGTGTACTGAAGCCAAAACAGTTCATCCTAGAACGGCAGAATTGGTACAGCAGGAACACGGTTCTTGTGTTTGTGCCAATTGCTTGAATTATTATGCTGGATAAAACTTTATTTACTATAATCTAAATGTATAATCATGGTAAGGAAATTTGGAATCATCTTGATGCTATTTGCTAGCCTTTCATTTTATTCTTGTGCTGAATTGGCGGGTATTGCCGGTTCTGTATTAGGAGGAGACGGAGCTTTGACTTCGGCTCAAATAGGACAAGGACTCAAACAAGCCTTGGAAATAGGAATTACTCAAGGTGCCAATAAGCTCTCGTTAAAGGATGGATATTATAAGAGTATCTATAAAATCTTACTCCCCGAAGAGGCGAGAAAAGTAACCGATAGATTGAAAATAATCCCAGGTTTTGACAAAGCAGAAGAAGTGCTGCTCGAAAAAATCAATAGGGGAGCAGAAGATGCTGCCAAAAAAGCGGCTCCGATATTTAAGACAGCTATTACGAGCATGACATTTTCGGATGCCACCAATATTTTGATGGGATCGGATAATGCGGCTACCAATTACTTGGAAGGAGCAACAAAAAGTAAGCTTTACAACGAGTTCAATCCGGTAATTGTAAATTCTTTGAACAAGTTCGGAGCCATCGAATATTGGGAAAAGGCCGTAACGAAATACAACTCCATTCCTTTGGTGAAAAAGGTAAATCCTCGTTTGGATGACTATATCACCCAACAAGCTTTAACTGGGCTTTTTAACATGGTAGAAAAGAAAGAAAAAGGTATTCGTACTAATATTAGCGAAAGAACTACCGATTTGTTGAAACAGGTATTTGCTAAGCAAGATAATAGATAATCATCATTATATTTGATAAATAGCCTGTGGCCGGATCTTTAATATAAGATACGGCCATTTTTAACAGTTCATTTATATACCCAATGCATAAACTACGTTAAATTTGTAGTAGGGAACCAAGTCAGACAGAAAGACAAAAATTAACTGTATGTATAAGAAAATATTCTACCTTTTCATCATAAGTTTTATTAGCATTCATTTTGTTCAAGCAGAAAAAACAGCTTACAAAATAGACTTGGATATCAAGAATTTTTCTGGAGATGAAGTAATCTTGGCTTCTTACTATGGAAATAGTAACACCATTGTAGACACATTTCCACGATCTCCCAAGGGTAAATTCTTACTAAAAGGAGACGAACAGTTGGAAGGTGGGGTCTACTTGGTCATTATGCCGCCCGCCAATAATTTTTTCGAATTAATCATTGATAAGGAACAAATTTTTACAGTTACCTGCGATACAGTAGATTTTGTAAAAACAATGGAGATCAATGGTTCTGAGGAAAACAAGATTTTTTACGATTATTTACGTTTCATAGGGCAGAAAAGAAAAGAGGCAGAAGCGCTCAATAAAGAACTGGAGACAGCTAAAGAAAAAGACAAGGAAAAAATACAAAAAAAGAGAGATGTTCTGGATGATGAAGTAACTGCTTATTTCAATAAGATTACAGAGAATTACCCAAGAAGTTTGAATACTAATATCATCAAGGCGGCACAACCCGTCAAAATGCCGGATGAACTCCAAAAACCGGATGCGGATGATGGGGAACGATACAAATACTATAAGCAACATTATTTTGATAATTTGGATTTATCGGATGATCGAATGTTGAGAACCAACTTCCTTTTTAAGAGGATAGAATATTACATGAACAAACTTACCCCCCAAATACCCGATTCTATCAATCTCTCTATTGATAGGATTTTGACGCCCATGCGTAAGGATGGTGATATGTTTAAATATTATCTGGTTCACTTCTTGAATCATTATGCCAAGTCTAAGGTTGTAGGGATGGATGCTGTTTATGTCCATATTGTGAAAAAATACTACGAACAAGGATTGGCTCCTTGGACGGATGAAAAGACATACAAGAAAATTATAGATAATGCCAAGTCGTTAGAACCAATATTAATTGGAAAGATTGCCCCCGACTTCAGAATGAAAAAGAGAGATGGAACACCCATTACATTAAGTGAAATCGAAGCGGATTACATCTTACTCTATTTTTGGGATGCCGATTGTGGTCACTGTAAAAAGGCATCTCCACAAATGAAGGAATTCTACAAGAAATATAAGGACAAAATTCAGATGTTGGCGATTTGTACCGAAGTAGGGGAAGAAGTTAAAAAATGTTGGGAAACCATTGACGAAAGAGAATATGAATGGATGAACATCGTTGATCCTTTCCTCCAATCTCGTTATAAGCAGAATTATTACATTAAATCCACACCTCAAATTTTTATCTTGGATAAGGATAAGAAAATCATCATGAAACGTATCGGGGCAGAACAATTGTCCGATGTGATGGATAAAATCATCGAACGGGATCAAAAAAAATGGGAAGAGAAGAATAAAGAAAACTAGATTTTCATTTTCTTCTTTTCATGCATGTTTCTCATGAACCTTTCTTAATGCCTTGCCGTTTCTTTAATAATGATTGGATGGCGATTTTCAGAATATAAAGCTAGGAACGAAGGGAAAACACCCTTCGAACAATTGTTGGATTTATTCCAGCAACTACTTCTCCATACCTCCGGCGATGTAGACGAAGCCTTGAGTTGGCTTACCGAATTGGATAAAGAACATAATATCACAAGTGAAGATTATGGTATTGCGGACTTTATCAAAGATTTGGAAGATAAGGGATATATACAACCCAGAAATCGAAGGGAAGGAGAAGGTTCCGGATTTACGCCTACCGCAAAAATGGAAATCCAACTACGGCAAAATGCATTGAAAGATATTTTCGGAGACATCAAAAAATCTAAAAGGGGAAACCATAATACGAAGCATGGCGGTTTGGGCGATGAGCAAACCTCCGAAATCCGACCCTACCAATTTGGAGATAGATTGGATCACATTGCTTTATCAGAATCTATAAAGAATGCACAAATTAATCATGGCATCGATCAATTCAAATTGACCCAAGATGATTTGGAAATCAGGGAAACCTTTTATCAAAGCCAGATGAGTACCGTTTTGATGATCGATATTTCCCATTCCATGATTCTTTATGGCGAAGATCGCATCACTCCGGCAAAGAAAGTGGCGATGGCGCTATCGGAATATATCACCACCCAATTTCCAAAAGATACCTTAGACATTATTGTTTTTGGCAATGATAGTTGGCGGATTGAAATCAAAGATTTGCCTTATCTGCAAGTAGGACCTTACCATACGAATACCGTTGCTGGTCTTGAACTCGCCATGGACATTCTACGGAAAAGAAGAAATCCCAATAAGCAGATTTTCATGATAACGGACGGGAAACCCACTTGTATCAAAAGAGGAAAAAAATACTATAAGAATTCTTGGGGCTTGGATAAGAAAATCATTAATCGGACATTGAATCTTGCCATGCGTTGCAAGAAATTGAATATTCCTATCACTACATTCATGATTGCCCAAGACCCATATCTAGTTCAATTTGTTGAGCAATTTACCGCAGCCAATAACGGCAAGGCTTTTTATTCGAGTTTACGAGGATTGGGTGAGTTTGTTTTTAGGGACTATAAGCAAAATAAATCCAATCGGCGTCGAAGAGGAAACCGCTAATCTGCCTTGATATTGAACTTGTTTAGCACTACATAAATTGCTTTTGTTTTAGTCACTAGGAGTTTCTTATATTTGTAGTGATGGATCATTGGAGGGATAAATCAAAAAATGTAACGTTGTTACAAAAAATAATAAAATGGAATCTGGTAGCAGTACTACTTTTTTTCCCGTTTATCTTATTTTCCCAATCTCAACTTTTGCACCCACAAGAAGTTGTTTTCGAACCTCAAGGCGGTTTTTATGAAGGGAAAATAGAAGTCGTACTTTCGCATTCGGAAGAAAATACAGAAATATATTATTCATTGGATGGCTCCGAACCCAACACATCTTCTATCCGATATAAATCTCCTTTATCTTTTGATACCACAACGTTGATACGAGCAGTCGTGTATCATCCTGGAAAAAAGGAATATTCCAGAATAGAATCTTCGACCTATTTTATCAACGAACCGCATACCGATTGGATGGTGGTTTCTTTGGCCATCGAACCCAAAATGTTATTTGATACCATTTACGGACTTTTCGAAAAAGGGGTGAACAATGATTTACGGGGGATTGCTAATTATGGTGCCAATTTTTGGGATCGGAGGGAACATTTCATGAACGTCGAACTTTTCGAATCGGATAGTACAACGGTGTATCGGAGTCCATGTGGTTTCCGTTTGTTTGGTGGTATGAGCCGTACGTTCCCTCAAAAATCCATGTTGATGATTTCCCGTTTGCGATATGGGGAAAAAAGATTCAAGCATCGTTTTTTTGAACAAACCAAATTAAAAAAATTCAAATATCTGATTCTTAGAAATGCGGGAAGTGATTGGGGTAGGGCACATGGTCGAGATGCCATTATCAATGGAATGGTCGATGATTGGAAAATAGACAAACAAGCCTATCGGCCTTGTCATGTATATTTGAATGGAAAATATTTTGGTGTTTATTATTTGAGGGAAAAAATCAATTCTTATTTTGTTGCATCCCATCATCGGGCAGTGGATCCGGATACCTTGGATTTAATTGAACACAGACATGCCTTGCGAAAAGGGAGCAAAAGTGGCTACCTCAAAATGATTCAATTTTTGGAAGAGGAAGATATGTCCTTGAAAAAAAATTATGACTTCCTCAAAAAATTAATGAATGTCGAAAATTATGCAGATTATAAATTGCTGCAAATTTTTATTGATAATTCGGATGCCGGAGGGAACATCAAATTTTGGAGAACGGATAGTTATGACAAGGGTCGTTGGCAATGGATTTTATACGATACAGATTGGGGATTCGGTTTAATGAAAACCAAAGCTTATTTACATAATAGTTTGGAATTCCATACCAAAGAAGATGGTCCCGATTGGCCCAATCCACCTTGGAGTACTCTCATCCTTCGGAAATTATTAGAAAATAAAGAATTCGAACATCTTTTTCTCAATCGTTTTTGCGATCGTTTAAATACGACTTTTTTATCGGATACGATGGTGGCACAAATAACAGCCCATCAAGAAATGTTAGACCCGGAAATGCCCCGCCAGTTTCAACGTTGGAACCATAGCAAGCGGGTTTGGAATATCCATTATAATAGAATGAGAAAGTTTGCCAAGGAACGTCCGGCTATCATGTGGAAACATTTAATGGATAAATTTGATACAGGCAAAAAAGTAAAAGTAGAATTAACGGCAACCGGAAGGGGAAGGGTCTGGATGAATGAAAATATAAAGGTGAGTTATGTAAAACCACTTACCGGTTATTATTTTGAAAAAATTCCCATAACGTTACATGCACAACCCCGTTTGGGTTTTAAATTTTCTCATTGGGAAGGTTTAGAGTCGACAAAACCATTTGTTTCTGTGAAATTAAAAGGGAAGGAAATCGAAAAAATAAAAGCGGTTTTTGTTCCGGTTACCACTTCATTACAAGATTCGATTGTATTTAATGAAGTGAGTTGCTACAACAAACAATCCGGTGATTGGGTTGAAATCCATAATTTGACAAAATCGAATATCAATGTTTCGAATTGGATCGTCAAGAATAAAAAAAAGGAATATAAATTACCTGATTTTTGGCTCAGCCCGGATGGCTATGTTGTGATTGCAAGAGATACGGCAAAATTCAAGCAGGCATTTCCTCAATATAGCAATCGGGTACTTGGAGATTTTGATTTTGGATTGGACAAAAAAGCGGATAAATTAGAACTTTATACTTATAAAGGAGCTATGGTCGATACTTTTTCCTATGAGATTTCTACACCGGGAACAGCATTTACCATTGATTTAAAATCACCGGGAATAGATAATGGAAATCGGGATAATTGGGAAGTGAAATATGGTGTTGGAACACCGGCTGAACACAACCCTTCCTATTTGGCGGTATTGGCACATAAAGCCCAAATGCATTGGCTCACCATCGGAATGATTTTCGGAATCATTATGGTTTCTATTTTTATTTATTTGGCGAATAGGAGTGGATGAGGTCACAAATTTACTTGTTTTTTCAAAAAGCCTTTCGTCGTTAGAAGATTTGATTTGACAGCGAGAAATAATTTTAACCGTCTAATAATGATGTTTTAAAGACTTCATTCGGCATTTCACCTGCAAGAACAAAAAAACATTGTGCTATATATCGGTTTTGATATAAGGATTTAAGGGTTAATATGTTTTTTTGTTCTGTTACAGATTTATCCTCGCCTATTTTTTTCGTTGACCTACATCAAAATCCATTTAATATAATTTTTCTAATTGCCTCCCATTATTTCTAGAACTTGTAGATATAATCATTTACAAAATTAATGAGGTTATGGAAAATTTGAAATTGAATTCGCAGTTAATTGTTCAAGGAACGTTTACTAAAAAGATTTATTCTTTTAAAGGAGCCATGAAATCTACATCAGCATTGTTGATGAAAAAAAATATTCAGAATTGGTTTGATACAAGTGTGTCAGAATGTGTTCTGAATTTGAAAAATATAAATGAATTGGATATCGTTGGCATTAATTTGTTGGTTCAGTTAAAAATGATTGCCCGTCGTCATGGAATACGATTTATGATTCAAGCGTCTTATAAAAAAGAAATTGTTGAAACGTTCAACGATACAGGCATGAAAGAAATTCTAGGCGTAACCTATAGGATAGAAAATGTGGCAAGAAAAGTGGCTTGAAATATAAAGTGTAAACTAGGAAATTATGGATAAAAAAATCGCAAGACTTAATTAAGTCTTGCGATTTTTTTTTATGTATGGTAAAATGTTTTCAAGCAGATACAATAATTTTAGCATTCGTATTCAGCTGTCCACAAATTGAAGCAAAATGCAAATAATACCAATCGGCCATTTCTGACATGGGAAGAGAAGTGGCGGCTAAATAATTTTGTTTTCCTAAGTGGGCTCTATATTCATCGTCCATGATTACTTTTTCAATGGCTTCAGACATACTTTCGGCATTGCCGGGTTCGAAAAATGCACCTTCGTAACCTTCTTCTTCAATCAATTTTTCTAAATCTCCAATATTGGGCAGAACAACGGCTTTTCCATAACTTCCTGCCTGATGAAGAATGCCGGAGCTGCCGGTAGTGCCGGTATAAGGGAAAACAGCAACCGTGCTATTGTAGAATAAATCTGGAATATCTTCTTCGGCTACATAACCTGTAAAATGAACGTTAGGTATATGAGCATATTCTTTTTTTACTCTTTCCAAATATCCTTTGTTGTTGGGATTGTCTGATCCAGCAATGACAATCTTGATTTCTTTGTCCGTTCTTTTTCTTACCATATCTACAGCTTCAATCATGGGCTCTACTTTTTTGTAGGTTCCGAATTTTCCGAATGCCATAACAGAGTAGGGTAGTTTCGTTTTTGAAAAATCGGGCATAGGAGGAATTTCAAAGCTACCATGAGGAACTAGGGCGATATTTTCTTTCTGATATTTTTTCTTCAAAACATCCACATACTTCGATATCGTTACTGTTAGTAAATTCGATTTTAATAAACAGGATGTAAGGAATGTTCCTATAAGATTAAATAAATAATTCAAAATTTTAATATTAGATATGCCGGCACTATCTAGGTCAACTTCTTCCAAAATATTGTGGAGCAGAACGACAGAAGGAATTTTTTTCCACCTTAAAAACATGGGAAGCATAAGCCCTAATGCAGCAGGAATTTTTTTATCTCCGAAAGAGAGAAATTGTATATTGAAGAAAACAACATCCGGTTGTAATTCTTTAATTTTTTTATAAATGTTCCTGAAATTCGAATACGAATTAAAGTCCCAACAAGGATGGAAATTAACTTTTTCACCGAGTTCTCCCAAAGGGTATTTTTCACCATCAGGTAGGTGATCGGTTATTAAATCAATACGAGAAAATTCTTCCTTGTCTTTAAAATGATTAACCAAGTGAAAATTATACTCATTAAGAGTTCCTTTACTAGGTGGATATGCCGATACGATAGCTACTTTCATATTTGATGTATTTATATACTGAGAGGTGTATTTTTTTACGATGTTTTTTGTGAAAAGATTCTTTTTATTATCTTAAATAAAATGCTCATTGATAAAAGTATTAAAAGGCATGTGAAATAGAATGGTTTTCTAAAAGATTCAAAAATGAGATTTTTTGTGGCGATATGCTTTTCAGGGTCAATCAAAATTTTTGCCGAAGGTTTTAATGTTCCTTCTAGGTTTATTATTCCGTAATTTTTTTGAGGTCTTTTTCTCCAAGGCAATGGACTGAAAATTTCATTTGGAATATCTTCGAAATCGTATAGGGTCCAAGCTAAGAAATGGGTGCCTTGATAATGGTTCAAAGTATTTAATATGTCAGAAAAATATTTTTCTTGTTCTTTTCCAGTTTTTGAAAAAGGGAACCAAAATGAATTATATGTACTTTGACCAAATTCTCCCAGCATAATGACTTTGTTGGGATGATGTTTTCTTATCTGTTCTATTCCTTTTTTCAAAGTTTCAGTATCTTTATAATGATGGAAAGAAATAAAATCCAAATGTTCTCCGAGTAAGTCTGCAACATTCGTACTGCTCCATCCAATGGTAATAAGATGATTCGGATCATATTTTTTTGTTCGTTCAATCATGAATTCCAACCAAGCTAATACATCTTTCTTTTTATGATTTTCAAAATCGAGGTCGGGTTCGTTTTTTATGTCCCATGCTAAAATTTGAGGGTGATTTTTGTATCGGTTTAAAAGATGTTCCAATTGTCTGTCCGAGGCAGCCCAATTAGATAAATGGTAGTTGTGAATAAAATCAAATAGGGTAGGAATAACGTATAGATTGTTCTCCTGTGCAATTTGTAATAATGAATCGAGTTGTTGTAGGTGATATTCTTCCGTATGCCCTTTACCGAATTCATGGAAAGGAACGAAAATTCGAACCGTATTTAAACCCAAAGAACGGATTAATTTAAAATCTTTTTGAAGAGTATCAGTAGAAAATTTTTTCCACATATCCCAAGAAGCATGTTGAGGATAATAATTTATTCCTTTGGATTTAAATGGAATTCCATTTGAAACGAATTCCCCTTTTTTATTAATACTAAATATTTTTTTTGTTTTATTTTTTTGAGTTTGTTCTTTTTTTATTTTCCTGGGCACAACATGTTTGATTTGCCAGGATTCGTCTTTATAAATCATCACAACATCTTGTGTGATTCTATATTTTCTTACGAAGGATAATTGATTATTTTCATCCCTGATCTTTTCAATAACCAATGCGGCTGTATCTGTAAATGAAACGATTTGTCCATCTAATGAGTATAAGTGAAAATCTAAATTATGTTCAATATCTATTCGTTCAATTTTTCTTTTTTTATCTTCATTTATTTTTTCAAATTTTTTAAAGTATTTAATTTTATCATTTGCAAAAAACATTTCACTGTTTTCTAAATGTCCCTGATCGTGAAATAAATTATGGTAATACCAAGCATTGGCATAATCAGAAGAAATTCTTTGCTTGGCATAGTCTTCAACTTTTCTGCCTTCGTTGCCATTATCTATCCAACGGAAAATAGGTGTGTGATCTGAAATTCCCTTTTCGGCTTCTAATAAAATATCTTTTTTACTAGCACCAGTGTTAAAATAGGCAAAAGCAGTAGAAAACAATCCAAGAGAAAATACATAAAGAATCAGAGTTCCTATTGCAAGAAGAATTAAAAGGTTTTTATGTTCTTTTTTTTCGGGGTTCATAAGGTTATTTTTTTCACTATGGTTTTATCCGAATATCTGGCAAGGACTTCGAATTCTTGACTTGAAATAAATAATTCTTTCAGGGGGATAAATGCCATACCATCCTTAAGTATAGCCTTCATGTTTTTTTCTTTTTTATTTTCTTCTTTTATTCGGAATAATACCTCGTGTCCATCGGGTACGTATTGACCTAAATATGTGGTGATAGGACCCACGATTATTTTTTGTTGTTCAGGTATGTAAGCGATTTCAAAGTTATTAATGATGCTTTTGAATATCATTCGAATGGTATTGCTCTTTGCATTTCCACTAAGGGCTTGGATTTTATAAATTTCTGAAACAATTGGATTTTTAAATTGGATTTTTGCAACACCCTCTACGGTGACGCCTGTGTATTGGCTTATTTTATTTTTATTATTGATGATTGAAAACGTAACGATGGTTCCATCCATTACAAGGTTTCCAATTTTATCTTTTATCGGATTTGTTTTTATCGTTGTGAAATGATTCCCATCTGATAAATTTGAAAAAGAAGGATTGTCTATTTTAATTTCATGGGGCCAACCTGGTTCTTCGTCAACATATTTTTCTTTAGAAATAGATTGGTCGCATTGTATGGCACAAAGTGTTTTTCCTGTTTTTTCTTGCGAATAAAAAGTATGGTGAGAAATTAAATGATTTATTTTTATTTCATGATGTTCGATAGATTTGTTAGGGCGTATTAATTTATAATAATTTGGTGTGTTTTCTTCAGGAGGATTCTTGAACTCGTCGGTAGGCATAGCGATGAGCATAGCCGGTTCGGATGTTGTAGTTATGATGGATTTCGGACCAATGTATGATTGCATTTTATCAACAGCCTTTCCAGGACGAATCGTTATTTCTTTTTCGAAAAGTAATTGATCCTCTTGATATAATTCAAGAAAAAGGATGCCTGATTTCTGCGTGATTATTGAGTCTAGAGTTATCTTCTTTTTTTTGATTTCTAGAATGTCACTACCCACCATCGATGTTGAAACGAGTAATAAATTTTCAGGTATTTTTTCACTCGATAAATTTAGATGTAACGTTAATATTTCTCCGGCAATTAAAGTATTGGGAGATGAAAAATCAAGTGACTCTATTTTGGTATATTCTTTTGTTTCTTCTTGTTTCTTTTGGCAAGAAGAAACAAATATTAAAGATGTTATCAAAAATAGAATTGAATGATATAGGATACTATGTTTTTTAGATACTCTCATTAGAATAATGAAGGGATTCCGACAAAAGAATTGACCCCTAATTTTATTTTATAATCTTTATTTTGAATAAATAAATCATTGCAAGATTCAATTCCTCTGCCCTTGAGGAAAACACTTTGTTGCAGGCCGTTGACATATCGATCCTCTTGTTCGATTTCATCTATGATAATAATTTCATCTAATTCTTGGAGAGAATGAGAGAAGGACGTGTTTCTTTGTGGGCGAACCGATTTTGTAACGAATTGATGTTCCACCCAAATCACTTCACAATTGTCATTATGGTACGAAACAATTAATTCGGGAATCGTGATTTCATCGACGCCTGTATTTACGATAGAACCATCAATAGATGTTTCTTTTGTTTGTTCATTGAAATGATATTGATCAATTTGACCATACTTAAAAATATAATTATTTTCTGCCACTGCTTTTGTAAATAGTTTACAAGTTATTTTATCAGATTCAAAAATGAAAGGATGGAATTCGTCCGGATTTAAAATGTCGGGTTTCTTTTCATGATCTTCTCTCCAGGAAAGTTTTTCAAATTCTATATTGAAAGCCGTTTTTTCTTTGGGTAATAATTTGTGTTGAACTCCGAATTTTGAATTATAAGAAATAATCTTTTCTCCTTTTTCATCAAATATTTCTGCCGTAATTGTAATGTGAGCTGGAAGGTTATCTGTGTTTTGAATTTCTCCTACTACATAAATCAAACTATCTTTTCTGACAACCTTTGCACTATGTATATATAATTCAGGGCGATCTACCACATCTTCGGGAACGGTGGACAGCGTTGATACCCTTCTTTTTCCTTGTTTGAAAAATCTTACTTCCGGTTGACTGATAAATTGATCTGGAGGAAGAGAGATGTCAAATTTTTTAGCTTTGATATACCATTTGTTTTTTATTTTTTCTAAAAAAAAGATATCTTCTTTTTCAAATTTTTCCAAAGGTGTAATCCAATGGGTAATGGTTTTTATTTCTGCAGTATTTTCAGTTTGTTGGATTACTTCTTGTTGAATCCCGTCCATTTTTCCATATGAACTGAAAATGCCATCATCTACAGAAACTTCCAGAATATATTGTTCATAACTTAAACTGTCGTTGGGATTAAAATAAGAGTGAGCCTCTTTAAATCTTTTGAAATCCAAAGCATCATAATAGGATTCTATTGTTTTTTCTGGAGTGACTTGAAATTTTTTGAAAAATACATCCTGTCCCGACCACCATATCATTATGATGGGTACGATAAGGATGGCAGGGATAAGTCCTAAAAATGGTTTTGATGTTTTCGAAATATTTATTTTTGAGGTATAGGAGGGGTCGTTATGTTTTCCTTTTATTCTGAAAATCCAAATTCTCAAATAAAAATTAATGAGTATGGCAATAAATAAACACAATAAGGGTAATACACCCCACATAATTCTTTGGTATAAGGGAATTTGTTTCATGGGTAATCGGGGCGGAAGATTTTTTACATCTTGTTTTTCCCAAACCATAATCCCGTTTTCCAATCGTTGAACCCGATGCCAACCGGCATAATGTAAAAGAGGATCATAGAATTTATCATTCGAAAAAATAAATTTCAAATGATATTTTTCTGGAACCGTTAAAAATTGTTGAAGGGAACCCAAACCTTCCAAACCATTGAATTTACTATTCTCCAACCGTTCGACGGCCCTTGAAGTTAGTTCGGGAACTCTCCGGGCAGAATGATAATTTCCATCTATGGATTTGGCTTCAGTATTAGCAGAAAGCCAAGCCACCTGATCGCCAAAACCCAATGTGAGGTATCGCCATTTATAATGTTCGTCCCGTTCTAAAAATGAAACAATAGGTGATACATCTATGCTTGCAGGTTGTAAAGGGCGGAGTTGATGTAAATTGACAATTAAAATAGTTTGAATGATAAAATAAGAGAAAATCAACATTTGTACACCCAACTTAGCAAGCCGTCCTACTTTTTGTTCTAATGCCCAATCATAGTCTCCGGAAAATAAGCGGAGGAAAAATTGTCCAACAAAAGGAATTGCCATGACCGATGCCCAAAATGTAAAACGATCCAGTGTTAGGATATTGAAAGCGGTTTCTCCTAATAATAATTTAGGTAAAGGAGTAGTGCCTCCGGTTCCTAGTAATACTAGTAATGCAAAAGACATTCCTATAAAAAAATTCCGACCCGTAAAAAATTGTTTAAATAAATAAGGTAAAAGGGGAAGTGCTATTCCCCAAGGGATGATAAAAAAGACAATACCACTGCTTTTTACTTGTAAAAAATTATCTCTTGAACCATGTGGTATGGGTATTTGATTAATGGGATCTGTTTTAGACCAATACCAATAAGGGAACATCACGAATATCAAAAGGAATAAAAACGCAGCACCAAAAAGAATAAATTTGTAACGATATTTCCAAATCTCCAATAAGAATTTCTTTATCGGTTCCCATCTGAATTCTACTTTTTCGATTCCACAGCGATCCATGAGTGCGGTAAGGATAACCGGAGCTACAAAAAATATCATTCCGAAAATGGTCGTGACATGATGTGCTGCTACTGTCACTGCAAAGAGTGAAAGTGCAGAAATTAAATAAAATCTTTTATTGTATCGTATCCATTTATAGACTTCGGTGGTTCCATGTAATAAAAAACCGATTCCGGCAATGGTGGGTAATTGCCCAAATACATGAATGGCCTCGACGATGGAAGGAGCAAGAATAGCAAATGATGCTGCGACTAAAGCTGATTTTTCGTCGACCCATATTTTGGAATAGCGATAAATGGCCATCACAAAATTGCAAATGACCAAAATCCAAACCAGCATCATCGCTGTTTTTAATCCTATGATTTTAGAAAACAAAGCACCTAATTGATGAACCAAGGGTGGATAAGAAGTGGTCGTAAAACCGGTGTACCAACGAAACTCCCAAGGTTCGAACCAAGATCTTCTATAATGATCGGCAAAAAAGGTATGTACGAAATTGTCGTAGGTATTGGGAAAGGAGTAAACAATCATGTTCCCATGTAGGATAAACGTCAAAAAAACGATACCCATGAGAATAGCATTGCTCGAAATTTGTCTTCTATATGTTGTTGTAAGTTCCAATTTTTATGGTGATATCTTTATTTACATCCATATGTATGCCACAATCTCCTAACTTTTTAAATATTTATTTATTTCCCTCGATAGTTGTACGACTCAAACCTTCTAAAGGTTGATTTCTGCAGATAAAAGTTGTTTTTACAAGGTTTTTGTGACTAAAGCTCTTTTTAATTCATTCACCGATACATCGAACCATTTCACCGACATAAAGTATAGATGTCACCTTTTCTTTGGTACGGGATTCAGGAAAAGGGCACAAATTGAGGTCATCAATCAACCATAAACATTGGCGATATGAAAAGTTTTAATACTGTAGGTCTTGTAATTCCCTGTTATAATGAAGCGGAACGTTTAGATGTTGGAAAGTTCATTTCGTTCCTTTCCGGACAGGATGATATCCATATCATTTTTGTAAATGATGGAAGTAAGGATCATACAATAGATGTATTGAAAAATATTGAAAACGTGGTTCCGAACCAAGCTTCAGTTGTTGATATGGAACAAAATGGAGGAAAAGCGGAAGCAGTGAGACAAGGGGTGTTATATGCTTTGAACCATCTTCCGGTACATCATATCGGTTTCTTGGATGCTGACTTAGCAACGACTCTAGAAGAGATGGAGCAAATGGTTGAATTCGCCCAACGAAATTCTTACTACCAAGTAGTAATGGGCTCTAGAATGACTCGAATTGGTGCAAATATCACTCGAAAATTTTCTAGAAAAGTGTTTTCTGCAGTAGTGGGAATGATGATCCAGACGGTATCTCAACTACCAGTAAATGATACACAATGTGGGGCGAAATTGTTCTCTAGGGAAATTGCTGAGCAAATCTTTGCAGATTCATTCAAATCAGATTGGTTGTTCGATGTGGAATTGTTAGTCAGAATTCGTCAGACATACGGAAAAAATTATGCCACCCAACGAATCTATGAATATCCATTGATGCAATGGATTAATGCGGATGGTTCTAAAGTGGGATTGAAAGAAATTTATAGGACACCCATTATGATTGCTAAAATCGGTTTGTTATATCATTTACCGATAGAAACGATGATCGAGGGGATGGGCAGTTATTTTGCAATGATGAGCCAAAGCTTATCGGGTGTCGAAATGGTAGAAGCTTTATAGACTTGAAAGGATAATTACTAGGTGCTTTTCATATGGGGGATGTTTGGAGGGACATCCCCTTTTTTTATCCGACGATTTTTAAACGACTAAAACCATTTCCTTTTTGTTGTACTTGTATTTGGACATGGATTCTTTCTTTGAGGGGCTCTACGTGGGAAATGACCCCAATCGTTTTTCCGGTATTTTGTAAACGTTCTAAAGTTTGGAGTGCCATTTCTAAGGTGTCAGGATCTAAAGTACCGAAACCTTCGTCGATAAACAGGGAGTTGATTTTTGTTTTTCTTCCTGCCAAATCGGAAAGTCCCAATGCCAATGCCAAACTGACAAGAAAACTTTCACCACCGGACAATGTATTGACCGAACGGGCGTGGTTGGCTTGATAGGTGTCTATGATTTCAAGTTCCAAATCTACGGTTAACGGCTTGTGTATGATGTATCTGTCATTCAGTGTTTGTAAATGACGATTGGCGAGCAGGGTAAGTCGTTTTAATGTAAGCCCTTGAGCAAAAACCCGGAATTTTTTACCATCAGCCTGACCAATTAAATCGTTTAATTTAGACCATCTCAAACATTCTTTCTCTTGTTTTTTCTCAGCTTGGGTCAAGGTTTTGCTATTCTTTTTCCTTTCGTTATTTTTTTCGATTCTTTCTTTTAAACGCCCAATGGTTTCCTTCGATTCATCATGTTGGATATCCAATGAATTTTGCTGTTCTTTTAGTTCTTCTAAGTCCCATTCTTCGTCAATCTCTGATTCTATTTTTTCGAGTTCTTCTATTTTTGTTTTTTCCGCCTGTTGGATTTGGGTGAAAGCAGTGTCCAAATCCTTTTTGTCTTTTTCGATTTTTGATAATTCCTTTTCGGATAGAATACTAGAGGTTAATTTTTCGAAAGAATCTATTTTATTTTCTTTTATAAACTGATTCAATAATTTTTCGGTCGCATCCAATTTTAATAATAAAGAGTTTCGTTGTTTTTCTTTTTCCTGAATAGATGCTTCTGTATTTATTTTTTCTTTTTGTGTTTTTTCTAACAAACTTCGTTGCTGCTCGAATAAATGTTCTAATGATTTTAATTCTTGATGGAAATTTTCACGTTCTTGTTCCGGATTTTTTTCTGCAGGAAGAATGTCATTTCTTTTGTTAGTTAATTCTTGAACGAGTTCCCTTTCTTCAATAATTTTTTCTTTTAATTCATCCAAACGTTCCTTCATGTCTTTTTCATCTTCCAACATGTTTTTAATTTCATTTTCCAAGACTAATATTTGATTGTCGTATTCTTCTTTCGCCTTGATTTTGGATTGGTAGTTCTTTTCTCTTTGCTGGAGAGTGGAAAAAAGTTGGGGATCGAAAATATCTGTTTTTATTTGGTATTTTTTTAAGTATTTTTGAATACCCTTTGTTTCATTTTTTATTTCATTTTCGATATCGTTTATTTCGGATGAAATTCTTTTTTTATTCATTTCTTCTTGTAGGAGGGTCAACTCGAGTTCACGAATATTTTGTTCCAAAGTTTGGGTGTCTTCTTTGGATCGGTTGATTTTTTGAGCCAATTTCATGACCTTCTCCAACGTGTTTTTCTTAAACTTTATCTGCTGGGATAAATCCCTCATTTGTTCATGAATCACGCCGGTATCCAAAAGCTCCTGACCTTTCGCCGATAATTTTTTAAGGATACCAGATATTTTCGATTCATAGTCCAACATTTTTTGAGTTGTTTTGTTGATTTCCCCCAATATTTGCTGTCCATTCCCTACCAGGAATTCCTTTCTTTCCTTGATACGTTCTAGTGCATTTTTTTCTTTGTCGTATAATTTTTGATATTGTTCAAGTTGTCGTTCAACCCGTTCCAATTCTTCTTGGGCAAGGTCGGGTCTAGGATTGAAATGGTGACTTTCTAGCTGGTGTTCGGTAGAAAAACACAAGGGGCAAGGTTCTCCTTTTTTTAATTCGAAACGTTTGACCTCCATAATTTTCAAGGCTTTTTGTTGCTCATAAATGCCTTGTTTATATTGGTGTAATTCTTTGATGGAATGGAGCTCGTCTTCCCTGCTGAATAAATCCTTGATTCGGGCAAATTCTTCCCGATCCAGATTTTCTTTTTCCTCGTCATAGTCATCCATTTCCTGGATGGCTTTTTTATATTCCCGATTCAAATCGGATAATTGTTGGAGATCCCTTAAAGATTCGTTGTGATCCTCAATATCTTTTTGGAGCTGGTTAGAAATATGATGCCCTTGGTAACTATTGTCATCTGGATCGAAATTAATATATTCCTCAATTAATTTTTTTGTATTTTTATTTTTTTCTTGAAAAGTTTTTTGGGAGGTTTCCAGTTTCTTTTTTTTACCGTCTAGACTTTGATTTAATATGTGTAATCCTTTTTGCTTCTCCTGTATTTTTGTATTGGATTTTACAATAATGGATAATGGGATTTCTATTTTGGGTAAATCTCCGGTAAGGGATTCGTCTGTGATATGAGTAGTAATATAATCCTGTAAATCTTGTATGTGGGATTTTATTTCTTTTAATTCTTTTTCTGTATTAATTCTTTTTTCTTCTTCTTTTTTTCTTTTTTCTTCTAATGTTTTCCATTCTATTTTTTTTGGATTCAATGATTGGTTTCTAGTATTGATTTCCGTATCAAACTCTGTAACAGTTTGCAATTGTTTGAAAAAATCCTTTTGATTATCTTTTTTTAATTCAAATTCTTTTTGTGTTGATTTGAAATTAATCTGAATCTCCTTTTCTTGTAGTTGCGTTGATTTTAAATTTGATTTTTGCTGAATGATTTCATCTAATAATTGAGTGGAATGTGTATCCAGATGATTCCGTTCTGAAATCTGAGTATGAACCGGGCGAGTCTGGGTATGGAATTCTAAACGAGCCAAATCAACTTGGGCCTTTTCTTTTTTGACAGACCATTCTGCCATTTCATTTTGGATGACCGATAATTGTTTTTCGAAGAGTTGTTGTTGTTCGAGTAATGAAATTTGTTTCCTTTTTTCTTGAAGGGAAGAAAACAAATTTTCAGTTTCAACCTGAAGTTCTTCCTTCTCTTTTTTTAATTCGGATAATTCTTCATCCGTTAAAATTTCAAGGCTTTTTAATCGAAATTGAATTTGTTCCAGAGCCGCTTCTTCTTCCTTGAATTTTTGAAAAGCTGAAGAAGAAATCCGACTATAAATTTCTGTACCGGTAATTCGTTCCAATAATAAACTCCGATCTTTTTCTCCCGATTGTAGAAAAGCGGCAAAGTCTCCTTGCGATAATAATACCGATCGACAAAACCGACTAAAATCCAGCCCGGTGATGTTGTCAATTTGCTCGTCGACCTCCCTTATCTTTTCGGCGATGATATCATATTCGCCTTTTTCATTTTTTTTGGCAAGTTCTCTTTTCGGCCCTTGTAGTTTACCGTCGGATTTTTCTCGGGCCCGCCAGACCGTCCATTTAGCTCTATATTGTTCCCCTGAAGTTTCAAATTCTACTTCGGCAAAAGCATGTACCGAACCGTAGGTCATTACTTCGAATACATTTTTATTACGGTGTATGCGACCATATAAAGCCAGTGTAATGGCATCCAAAATAGTAGACTTGCCGGCTCCTGTTTTTCCGATAATGGCAAAGAGCCCCACATCAGCAATCGGACTGCTTTCGAAGTCAATAAAATTTTCCCCTTCGAGCGAATTGAGATTCCTTAATTTTACATTGAGGATTTTCATATATACAAACCTAACGAAAAGAAGCAGAATAGAAAAGTCTGCCTATGAATTTGCATCATCAAAATAAGAATAATCCATAATATGATTTTATAAGCCCTCGGCATGATCCTCTCCTCTATTGTCCGCAACACCTTCTAATCGACCATCGGGTAAAACCATAATAGCATCCACTCGCCCAATCGGTTTTCGAACTTCTACTACATGACCCATCCCTTCTAATTCTTTTATGACGTTTTCTGTAAGTGATCCTTCCTCAATAAAAATCTTATCGGGCAACCATTGCGAATGAAACCGTTTGCGGTGAACAGCATCTTTTAGTCCCATACCGAACTCAGCCACATTGCAAAAGGTTTGGAAAACTGAAGTAATAATGGTGCTTCCCCCTGGGGTTCCCAACACCATGAATAATTCATCATTTTTAGTAATGATGGTCGGAGTCATCGAACTCAACATTCTTTTTTCTGGTTCTATGGCATTGGCTTCGTTGCCCACCAATCCAAATTGGTTCGGTACACCAGGTTTGGCAGAAAAATCATCCATTTCATTATTCAGGAAAAAACCGGCATCGCCTACTACAACTTTAGAGCCATAGTTCGAATTAATAGTCGTTGTTACGGAAACCGCATTTCCTTCAGGATCAACAATCGAAAAATGAGTGGTTTCTTCACTTTCTGGAGGGGCAATATTTCCGGCTTGGATAGAATCGCTGGGCGTGGCTTTGTTGGGATCGAAATTTTCCATTCTTTGGGCAAGGTAAGCTTCATCCAATAATTGTTTTCGAGGAACCGTCCAGAAATCACTATCGCCCAAATGGGTAGCCCGGTCGGCATACACCCTGCGTTCGGCTTCTGTTACCAAATGAACATGCTCCTTTGATTGGAATTCCATATCAGAAATCGAAAAAGCTTCAACAGTGTTCATGATTTGGCACAAGGCAATACCTCCACTAGAAGGCGGTGGCATGGAAATGATTTCATATTCCCGATAGGGTTCCTGGAATGGTTTTCTCCAAACGGCATCGTATTGTTTCAAATCTTTGTGGGTAATGATACCATTATTTCTTTTCATTTCTTGAATAATGAGATCCGCTGTTTTTCCTTCATAAAATCCCGCTTTACCCTCTTTCATGATTCTTTCAAGAACTTCTGCCAAATCATTTTGGATGAGTGGGTCTCCTTTTTTAAAACCTGTTTCATTGGTGAATACATTTTTTTGGGTATTCAATGTTTGAAAATCTTCTTGGAATTTATTGTAATGTTCGGCTTCACCTTGTGTGATGAGGATGCCTTCTTTGGCCATTTTATATGCAGGGGCAACCAAATCGGCAAAAGGCAATTTTCCATATTTCTGATGAGCTTTCACCATACCATCTACAACACCCGGTACACCGACCGAAAGGTGTCCGTCTTTGCTCAACCCATCAACGACATTTCCAAGGGAATCCAAGTACATATCCCGATGGGCAGCAAGGGGCGCTTTTTCACGAAAATCCAAGGCGGCAATATCTCCATCCTTGCCTCTATAAATCAAAAAACCACCTCCGCCAATATTTCCGGCTCTCGGATAAACCACCGCCAATGCGAATTTTACCGCAACGGCAGCATCAATGGCATTTCCTCCTTTTTTAAAAACTTCCAAGCCCGCTTGTGTTGCCAGAGGATGAGCCGTTACGACCATTGCTTTATCAGAAATGCTCTGTTTTTGAATCGGGTAGACCGCTGGATCAGTTCCTGACTGACAAGAAAAAATCGTAATACACAAAAGGGTCATTAAGAGGCTGTGATAAATTATGTTTTTTTTCATGTTTGGCACAGAATTGGTATTTATCGTTATAGCATTGCATGGTTTTGAATCTGCAATGATGTTTTTTATAAGTTGCGTTTTTCATACACACACACATACTATGAGAAATTTTTATGTTACACTAAAGAAGTTGAAAAACTTCAGAATTGCCCTAATTGTTATTCTCATGTCTTTGGTTTTTGTTTATACGATAACTACGGGGCTTCATCCTTGAAATAGTCAATTTATTAAAAAATATATGTTTAAAAATCTGTAAATGATGTTTTTGGCATGTATTTTGCAAATAAAATTATAGAGAAACAAAAGATTGATTCGGTTAATATTTCATGGTTATGTTGTTTTTATAACCGGACCCATTAAATGGGTCCGGTTTATTTTTTTCTAAGAACTCTATACGTTTTTATCGTGTTTTTCTTTCCTTTTAAAAATACTTCTTCCAAAGGTTCTATTTCAACAATAGCAGAAACTTTATTATAAATCCGTTCACTAATAATGATGGAATTGGGCATGTTTTTGGTCAAGCCTTCCACCCGTTTAGCTGTATTGACCGTATCACCAGAAACGGAGTAGCCCATTTTTTCTTCTGATCCCAAATTTCCCGCCACTACTTGACCAGCATTCATTCCTATTCCGATTTGAATGGGTCTTTTGAAACGAGCTTGATATTTATCATTCAGAAACTGAACTTTTTCTACCATTTCGAGGCTGGCAAGAACAGCTCTTTGTTCATTATTGGTTGTTGAGAGTGGAGCACCAAAAACGGCAAATATTTCATCTCCAATAAATTGATTGACGGAACCACCATATTTTTTTATCACAATCGTCATGATGGAATAAAAATCATTGAGGAAAGAAACCACTTCTTGGGGGCCTAATTCTTCACTGATAGTGGTAAATCCTCTAACATCGCAAAACATGGCTGTTACATATCGAATTTCACCATCGAACATACTTTCTTCGGATTTGTTCAAGGCTTTGGCTACAACAGGTTCTGGAACATATCTCATAAAAAGCCGAAGGGTTTTTTCTTGTTCATTGACCTTCTTCCTTAGTTGGGTAACGAGATCTTCATTCTGTTTTTGTAATTCGAAAACCAAATTGGCATCACGTCGAGTCTTGAATCCCAATCCCATCGAGAATAAAATAATTTGCCCGATAACTCCCACTTGAATAAGATGCTCCGCCCAAGAAAGATCGAACACCCCAATTAATCCAAAGATGGTGAATAGAGCCATAATGGCCAAAAAGAATGAACCAATGGCAAAGTAATAAGCGACCTTATCTTTTTTGAACAATAAAACAATGCAGATGAGAAATAATAATCCGAAATCGAAAAGAAAAACATAATTGAGAAGAGTATCGCCTTGTAAGTATTTGGTATTGGCATAAATGAGTATGGGTAATAATAGCGTTTTGAGGACGATCCACCAAGTAGTGATTGTATTGAGTACTGGGATTAATTTTTTAGTGTTCAGCAACTTTTGCATGAACAAGAAATAAAGGATAATGGATACTTGTGCGGTAGCAATCTCCAAGAAGTGCATGTGTATCGGATATTCTGCTAAGAAAGTAAGTACATGATAATGGATTTGATCATGTAAAAAGAAAGCAAAAGATAAAATAGACATATACAAGGCATAATAAAGGTATGCCCGATCCTGAATCGATATCCATAAAAATAAGGTATAGAATATCATCATCCAAATAGCAGCGTGGAACAAGGCTTGGATGCCCAATCGCTTGAATAACATTTCGTATTGATAATGTTCTGCCTCTTGGACAAATAAATTAATCCGTGGAGGGAAATTTGTCACATTCCGTATTTTGACAAATACAGTTGCTTCTTCATTTTTCTCAAATCTTATTTTTGCAGACTTGGATATATGTTTTACATCAGATTGCGATCGAGGGGTAAATTCTCCTATTTTTTTTTGTTGGATAGAACCATCCTGGCGTATTACATAGACAGAAATATATTCTCCTTTCCCGAAATAGAAATAATAATCACCAGGGAATTTGCATTTGAAATGATACTTCGCCCAATAATCAGTTTTGTGTTGTAAGGTTTTTTTTGATAGGGTAGAATAAGGTTGGAATTTGGTCTCAATAATTTCTTGTATCCCTCTTCCCTGTAGGTCCTCTAGTACTTCAATACTTTCAGATTTATTGAAAATGATTTTGTCTTTTTCTAAAATTACAGTTTTGGGATGGGCAGATAAGGAAATACCAAAAATAAGGAATAGTCCAATCAGGATATTCCTAAGTAGATAGGTACAGCTTGGTTTTTCTTGTTTTCTCATCAATTTTTAATAGCCTCTATGAAAGTAGTAAAATTTGATTTCTTTTTGAAATGACGAGTCATTCAATTTAATTCACTTCTATAAATAACCTTATATTATGATATTATTTTACTCATTTTAAATTTTCTTTAAAATAAAATGCCTCGTTTAATTTCAAATCACATTTCTTTTTAAGACATTTGGATAATGTCTCAACTATTTGCCATAGTAGATCTAGAAACCACTGGAGGAAGAGCCGATAGAGAACGAATTATCGAAGTGGCGATCGCATTGCACGATGGCAAAAAAGTAATAGATGAATTCGAAAGCCTTATCTATCCCGAAAGGACAATTCCCTATAACATAACTCGTATTACAGGAATCACCAACGAAATGGTAAAAGATGCTCCCAAATTTTTTGAGGTAGCCAAACGAGTTGTAGAAATTACGGAAGGAGCCGTATTTGTAGCCCATAATGTCCGCTTCGATTATTCCTTTCTAAGACATGAATTCCAACAATTGGGATTCACATATACCCGCAAGCAGCTTTGTACTGTAAAAATGAGCCGGAAGGCTTTCCCTCAATTAGAAGGAGGGTATAGTTTAGGCAATCTCATCAAGCAATTCGAAATTGAAGTGGGGGCTCGTCACCGGGCAATGGCCGATGTGAAAGCAACCGTAGATGTATTTGATCGCATTATTCGGATGAATGGCAGTACCGATTTTACAGAAATGATGAAAAAGGGTATCAAAGAAGCCATTTTACCGCCGGGTTTGGAACGCGAAAAATTAGAACAACTCCCTAATAAAACCGGGGTATATTATTTTCATAATGAAGACGGGGACATCGTATATGTGGGAAAGAGTATCCATATCAAAAGAAGGGTATTCGAGCATTTCCGGAATAAGAATCACAAGGGAGCAAAAATGGAACGCTATGTACGTGATGTCTCCTGCGAATTAACTGGAAGTGAACTGGTGGCTCTTCTAAAAGAATCCCACGAAATTCGAGAATATAATCCTGTTATTAATAAATCACAAAAAGGAAAAGGAAAGAAAACTGGTATTTTAACCTATCATAACCAAGAGGGATATATTTGTTTCAACCAAGTGAAAATTGGAGAGCGGAACAAAAATCATCCTAGTATTATTGCCCAATATGATAAGGCAAGTTTTGCTGCGATGGCTTCTTATCGGGTTAAAGTAGATTTCGAATTGTGTGATTGCCTGATGAATGGAAAAACCGGTGAGAATTCCTGTATGTACCAGCAAATCGGGCAATGCATTGGAGCGGGTGTAAAGAAAGAATTGCCTGAAGAATACAACGAAAGGGCACAAGAGGCAATCGATAAAATCCAACTAGCTTATGATTTTGATTGCTTGATTTTAGATGAAGGAAGAAATGAAAATGAATGTGCCATTGTTCTAATCGAAGATGGTATGTACCAGGGATATGGTTATTTTGATGGCGAAATAGAGCAAGCAAATATTGAAGATTTAAAAAATTGCATCAAAAATTATCCAAATAATTCGAATATTCCGAGTATTATCAGAACATTCATATCTTCGAACCCGAATATAGAAATCATTAAATTAGACGAAGAATGAAATATGCCTATTTAGGTAAAACCGATATCAAGGTGAGTAAGATTTGTTTAGGAACCATGACTTTCGGTGAACAGAATACAGAAGCAGAAGGTCATGAACAAATGTCTTATGCCCATGAACAGGGTGTCAATTTTTTTGATACTGCCGAAATGTATGCTGTACCCGGAAGGAAAGAAACACAAGGAGATTCGGAACGAGTAATAGGTACTTGGTTGAAAAAAACGAAACTGAGGGATAAGATCATTGTTGCCACAAAAATTTCAGGTCCATCTGCCGGATTAAAATATATTCGTAATCCCCTCAATTTTTCTAAGTCATCGATTAATGAAGCTGTAGAAGGATCGTTGAGACGACTCAAAACGGACTATATTGATTTATATCAATTGCATTGGCCCGAACGGAATGTGAATTGTTTCGGACAATTGGATTATGTCCATGATGACAACGAAAAATGGACGGATAATTTTCTAGAAATACTCCAAGCTTTTGATGAAAATATAAAAGCGGGGAAAATTAGAACCATCGGTATTTCGAATGAATCTCCTTGGGGCATGATGCGTTTTCATCATCTATCCAAACTACATAATTTGCCTAAAATGGTGACCATTCAAAATCCGTATAGTTTACTCAACCGTAGTTTTGAAGTCGGTAGGGCAGAAATTGCCATGCGAGAAAAAATAGGATTGATGGCTTATTCTCCTTTGGGTTTCGGTGTGCTTACCGGAAAGTATCTACTAAAAATGGATAAGGAACGGGACCGTTTGAACCGCTTCCCACAATTTGCCCGGTATAGTGGAAATACAAGTACCCAAGCCACTCAAAAATATTTGGACATTGCCACAAAAAATGGCTTGTCATTAACTCAAATGGCTTTAGCTTTTGTAACAGACAGACCATTTACGACAACCAATATTATTGGTGCAACGACCCTCGAACAACTCAAAGAAAATATTAATTCCGTACATTTGGATCTCAATGAAGATATCATCAAATCAATAAATGATGTACATCGTGAAATTTCAAATCCGGCACCATAGAATGGATTTATAAGACTCAAAGATTTAGAGATATTTAGATTATAATTTTTCTAATCTAAATATCTCTAAATCTAATTTTCTAAGCATCTAAAAAAATATAAATCATGATACGATTAAGTGAAATACCTACGAAACCACCTAAAGGCTTAGATCGGGACAAAGCAGAAAAACAAACCAAAAAATGGGCAAAAAGAATTGGTGAATTACAAGAGTTAATTCATGCGGAAGGTAAACACTCCTTATTGGTCATCATGCAAGGAATGGATGGTTCCGGAAAGGATGGGGGAGTGAGAAAAGTTTTTAATTATTGCCATCACGGAGGGGTGAATGTTTATTCTTTCAAAAAGCCTACGGATGAAGAATTCGATCACGATTTTTTGTGGCGGGTACATAAATTGGCTCCAAGAAAAGGAATGATTCGGATTTTTAATCGTTCGCATTATGAAGATATTTTAATTCAACGAGTACATGGTTGGATTGATGAAGAACGGGTAGAAAAAAGAATGGCAGCCATCAATGCTTTTGAAGATTTATTACAATTCGATAATAATACTTTAATTCTAAAATTCTATTTGCATATTTCCCATGACCAGCAAAAATTAGAATTGCAAGAAAGAATCGACGAACCGGATAAACACTGGAAACATAATGCCGGCGATTGGAAAGAACGGGAACATTGGGATAAATATATGGATTGTTATGAATACGCCATTAATAATTCAAAATTGCCCTGGCACATTATTCCTGTAGATTCCCGATGGTATCGCGATTACGTGATGTCGAAAATTGTTGTGGATGAATTGGAAAAATTAAATATGAAATATCCCCCATTGGAAGAAGAATAAAAAACAAAAAAAGCGGAAAATTAATTTTCCGCTTTTTTTGTTTTATTCCGAAACGAATGATTTATTCAGCTGCCGGAGGATTGGAAAAATAATCTAATAAATCAGAAATTGTATTTTTTAAATCTTTTCTATCCACGATGAAATCCAAGAACCCATGCTCCAATAAAAATTCTGATGTTTGGAACCCTTCCGGTAAATCTTTCTTAATGGTTTCTTTGATGACCCTTGGTCCGGCAAACGCTATCAATGCTTCTGGCTCCGCAAAGTTAATATCACCCAACATGGCAAAAGAAGCCGTAACTCCTCCTGTGGTCGGATCGGTCAGTAGCGAAAAATAAGGAATACCAGCTTTAGCTAACCTCGTTAGCGTAGCAGAAGTTTTCGCCATTTGCATCAGAGAAAAAGCAGATTCCATCATTCGGGCGCCTCCGGATTTGGAAATCATCAAAAAAGGCGTTTGGGTTTCTAATGAACGTTCTATGGCGAGTGTGATTTTTTCTCCGACCACAGAACCCATAGAACCACCAATGAATGAAAAATCCATAGCAGCGATAACCAGAGGCTTCTTGTTCACTTTTCCTTCGGCAACGGCGAGTGCATCTACCAAATCCGTTTTTTCTTTGGCACTCACTAATCGTTCATTATAAGGTTTCAGATCGGTGAATTCCAAGAAATCCTTAGAAGCCAAATCCTTATATAATTCAGTGTACTTGCCATTATCAAAAATCAGTTCGAAATAATCCTCCGAACCTATCCGAATATGATAATTACATTTAACACACTTATAATTGTTTTCTTTGATTTCCTTAATCGTATTGGCATGTTTGCACGACTTGCACTTATGCCAAACACCATCAGGCACTTCTTTTTTATTCTTTGTATTTGTTTGAATTCCTTCTCGAAGTCTTTTAAACCAACCCATAGTGTTGAGACATTTTCATTTCTCGCAAATGTACGAACCACAAATCTATAAAAAAAGGTTTCTACGAATCATTCGCAGAAACCTCTAAGATTGTTAGGTCTTCTAACCTAAACAAGGTGTCATAATTTCTTAATCCAACCGAAACGATCTTCTACAACACCCGTTCTGATGTCATTCAATTCACGTTTCAGCATATTTCCAATCCTTCTTTCCTCTACTGGTGGGAGTACCATTTTGTACCCCTTGTGTGTCAATTCCGATACATGAGATGCCACAGCAGCTGTTCCAGAACCAAAAATTTCCTTTAATTCTCCGGTTTTATAAGCTTCCACTATTTCATCAATGGTGATGTCTCTTTCTTCTACAGGAATGCCTTTGTCCTTTAGGATATCAATGAAACTCTTCCGAGTGATACCTTTCAAAATGGCTCCATTGATAGCGGGAGTGACAACTTTATCTCCAATAACGAAGAATAAATTCATGGTTCCCACTTCTTGGATATATTTGAATTCATTGGCATCCATCCACATTACTTGGTCATATCCCTTGTTATTGGCTTCCCTCATAGGGAGAAGGGATGCTGCATAATTTCCGGCAGCTTTGGCTTCTCCAACCCCTCCGACCACGGCTCTCACATATTTTTCAGCGGTAACCAAAGTAACCGGTTTTGGGTAATATGGTCCCACCGGACAAGTGAAAATAATGAATTTGAATGTTTGGGACGGTTTTACCCCCAAATAACCATCCGTTCCGATAAGGAAAGGGCGGATGTAAAGAGAAGCTCCTTCAAAGGTCGGAATCCAATTCCTGTCCAAGCTGATGATTTTTTCGATGGCTTCGCAAAATAGTTCTTCTGGAACCTCAGCCATGCACAATCTTCTGGCAGAAGCATTGAACCGTTTGGCATGTTCCTCCAATCTGAAAAGAACAGGAGTTCCATCTTGGTATTTGAAGGCTTTCATCCCTTCAAAGATGGCTTGGCCATAATGAAGGACGTTGGATGCGGGGTGCATACTCAAATTTCCGAAAGGTTGGATTTCGCAATTCTGCCATTGGCCATCTGCAAAATCTGCGGTGAACATATGGTCTGAGAAAACCCGACCAAAAACTAAAGAATTAAAATCAACTTCGTTAATCCTAGATTGGTTAACTTTGTTCATCTTAATTTCATGCTGTGTTTTTACTTCTATCCTTTCCATTGGTGTGAAATTTTATACAAAAATAAGGGATTTTAGATTAATATTTTATGTTTCTTTGGTTTTTTTTGATATTATTTTGTTTTGTTCGGTGTATTAATTAAATACCAAATTATATTTTGATTTATGATTCGGAACCATAACATCTATTCTTTGGTCGAACCCAAGGAATTAACAAGCCTTACTAGGGGAAGCAACCAAAAAGGGGTTTTACTCGTCTATCATGTGGATGATAAAGATCATCTTGACTTTTTAGCTAAAATCATATCTTCTATCCATTTAAAAATGGAAGAAGTGATGCTTCTAGAGTTGAAAGAATTCCAAGTGGCAAATCTCTCAACATTCATACAAGAAAACGAATTGACTTCCATTATTATTTTTGGATTAGAATTAAAAAATCTTTGTCTGAATGTTGATGCCCTGAAATATGATGTTTTCAGAATAGGTGTATCCCAATATTTATCAGCTGATTCCCTTTGGCAAGTTTCCCAATCTAAAGAAAAGAAAAAAAATCTATGGTTGGGATTGAAAGAAATCTTTGGAGTATAGTTATCTTAAAGGCATGGAAATGCTTTTTGCTTCAAGTAACCAAAATAAGATTCGGGAGATTTCCGAAATGCTAGGGGACAGATTTCAATTGTTGGGATTGGAAGATGTGCAATGTTATGAAGAAATTCCAGAAACATCAGGAACGATAGAGGGCAATGCGATACAGAAAGCCATGTATGTATATGATAAATATGGCTTGGATTGTTTTGCAGAAGATACCGGATTAGAAGTAAAAGCTTTGGATATGAGACCGGGGGTTTATACGGCGCGATATGCCGGCGAAGCTAAAGATCCGGAAGCGAATATGGCTAAAGTATTGGCAGAATTATCCGGAAGGGGAGATAGAATGGCAAGATTTAGAACGGTTATTGCTTATGTAAAGAAAGGGGAAGTGATGACTTTCGAAGGCATAGTGGAGGGAAACATAGCTTTGGCGAAACAAGGGGAAAAAGGATTCGGTTATGATCCGATTTTTTTACCGGAACAGAACCAACGTTCCTTTGCACAAATGGAGCCTCATGAGAAAAATGCCATCAGCCATCGGGCAAGGGCATTCCGGAAATTCATGGAATTTTTGAAAATTTGAAAACTACATTCAGATTTATTTCTGAATCATACTATAAAAAATACTAAGAGAAAACATTTAACCAATATTGTATAATGGCAGAATTATCCTATAACAAAAGTTGGGTCTTAACCGACAATGTCATACAGGACTGTATAGCCGGTAATCGGACTAGCCAAGAACGATTGTACCGCTATTTCGCTCCAAGAATGTATGCCATATGCCTAAGATATGCCAATGATCGCCAAGGGGCTGAAGATATCCTCCAAGAGGGTTTCATTAAAGTCTTCAACAACTTGGATAAGTTTCGGGGAGATGGCTCTTTCGAGGGATGGATGAAACGGGTTTTCGTCAATACTTCGATAGAACATTATCGGAAATCTGTGGTGAACCAAAGATTTGTCGATATCGAATCGGCGTATCATGTTAGTTGCAAGACCGAAAGTGCAGTAGAAAAACTATCCAGAAAAGATTTACTGCGATTGGTTCAGCAATTACCCATAGGATATAGGACTGTATTCAATTTATATGCCATTGAGGGATTCACTCATAGAGAAATCAGCGCACAATTGGGGATTTCGGAAGGAACGTCCAAATCCCAACTCGCAAGAGCCCGAGCTATGTTGCAAAAAATGTTAAAGAGTTTAAAATGAGCAAAGAGAATAACCATATAGACGATCTGTTCAAAGATGCTTTCGACAATTGGGAAAATGAACCCCAAAAGGATTTTTGGTCGGATATAGCAGAAGATCTGGATGCGAATGATGTTGATCATTTGTTTAAGACCGCTTTGGAAGAAGAAGAAATCATGCCTTCAGAGAAAGTGTGGGAAGGGGTCAAAGAACATCTCCCATTAAATCTTTGGTTGAAACGTCGCTTGGCCCAACTGAGTTACGTTGCCGGAATTTTAGTGGTAGGAATGTTAGCCACCTTGTATTTTACACAAGAGGGAACCATCGAAGCACCCGTGGCGGATACTCCCAAGTATAATATAGAAATTGCCATAGAGGAGGTTCCTTTGGAAGAAATAGACCTAGAAGAGAATATTGCCCTAGAGGAAAAAGCCGCTAATGATTCCAAGACACTGGCAACGGATAATACCATCGATAAAAAGATGAAATCTGTTGAATTGAATAAAGAGGATGAAATGGTTTTTGATATTGATGAAGAAAAAATCAAAGCGATTCTACAACCCATCGAACCGCTACCCATTGATTCTTCAATTGCGAGGGTGAATGGTAATAGTAATGAAACAGATCATGAAAATTCTTCCGAAGAAGCGATTCTTCCTAAGAATTTGGAAGATATCCTTCCCGATAATCTAGAGGAGGACTTTGAGGAAAACTAAGGCATATTGAGCAACGAACCCTTAGTGTTTTAAAAGGAATCAGTAGAACTAGGATGCTGATTCCTTTTTTATTTTTCTTCCCATACACTTTCACCTTCCAAATTGATATAGAGCCATCTGTCCTTGAGCCTTGCCCAAGCGAGTCCGTCTTTGAAAGGCATTACTTCATCAAATTCGGGAGTGATAACAAATTCGTTTTCGGGATTGATGAATCCCCATTTTCCATCAGAATATACTTGTGCCAGACCATTGGAAAAAGCACCGGCATCTTCAAAAACCGGAGGAATGGAAACGGCTACTTCATCATTGATAAAACCGAATTTCCCTTTGTATTCTACCAGAGCCATACCTTCGTTGAAATCGCCGATGAAATCTAATTTGGCATTGAGTACGATGTCCCCGAATTGATTGATAACACCATATTTTTCATCTTGGATCATGACGGCAAAGCCTTCATAATACCTTCCTTCCGAATGTCCATCAATAAAATCGAAAGAGGGTTCCGTTAAAATTTCGCCGGCAGAATCGAGGAGACCCCATTTTTCTTTTTCTACAAAAACGGCAACATCTTTTTGGTAGGGAAAAGCTTTTTCAAAACGTGGAGAGATCTCAAATTTCCCATCCATATTAATATAACCCCATTTTTCAGAACCATTGGTAACGGGTGCCAATCCTTCTTTGAATACTTGGGCATCGGAGTAGGAGGGAGGTATGGAAAAGTTTCCTTTGATGTCGATAAAACCATATTTTTCATTGGAAACAACGGGAGCGTAACCTTCGCTGAAATCATCGGCGAAATCAAAATTGGGTTCGATTTCCCAGTTGCCTCTTTCGTTGATGTATCCCCATTTTTTGACCCATTGGGCTTTGCACAAACCTTCTTCAAAAAATCCTACATAATTGAAAACATGTTTGAGCATGGGGCGACCCAAAATATCCATCTGAGTAGGTCTATTGTTGAGAAGTATCCTAGAATGACCATGATAGAAATCTTCTGCCTCATAATATTGAGGCTCGATAATGATATCGCCCAAATGATTGATGAATCCGTACCGACCATTTTCCCGGATTCTGAAAAGGGGGTGCCGCATATTGATTTTCTCCTATTCGTTCATTTAATCTTGGGATTTTTAATTCGAATCCCAATTTTGCTCTTCAGTAAGCTATGCGAATTTACTTTTTTTTATTGGAAAAGACCAAGCAATACTCAACTAATTAATCATAGTATTTATAAACAAATTCATTGGGAGATCTATAGCCTTTTGTTGTAATCTCACCATTCGGATCATAATTGTTCCAATCTTCATATTCGATTTTCACCAAGCCTTTTTTATTGTATTTGTAATCGTAATCAACAATGGAATGTTCTCCATCTATGAATTTGTGATCATGGGAATAGATGATTATACTTGAATACACTGTTCTCTTATGTAGTAATCTTCCTCTTTTATTATAGGTGTAATTTTCTTTTTTGATGTCATCATATCCTTCCACCAATTCCTTTTGAATAATTCTTCCTTTTTCATCACACTCGTATTTGAAAATAAATTGAATGGGATTTTTGCCTTTGTTATTTGTAGCAATTAAGCTGTCTAAAAAACCAAATTCGTTGTAAATGTATTTTTTAATGGTATGGATGGAGCCCCCAAAGGATTTGTCAAATGATTCTTCCCTAATTAATTTATCATCGTTATAATAAAAATAAGTTTTCTTATCCGTTGACATCCAAACATCAATTTGAGAGGTTACATGATAAATAGAATCAATTCTATTATCAGAAATAAAAAAAGAGTCTCTATAAAATGTAGAAAAAGTATTTTTAGCATGGTGATAGACTATCATTCCATCTAAATATTCATATGTAGGAGATTCATCTACACTCAGACCCCACCAAATTTTTTCCTTTACTTTTTGTTTTTTAAAAAGGAATAAATGTTGGTGTTCGTTTTGGGAAAAAAGATGTGTCGTAGAGAATATTAATAACAGTATATAACCGGACTGAATTCTTAGCATGGCAATTATTTGTAATATTTATAAACAAATTCTTTTGCGAATTTAAATCCTTTTTCAGTAACCTTGCCGTCTGGATCATAATTATTCCAATCTTCGTATTCTATTTTAATTAAACCCTTCTTGTTGTATTTGTATTCATAATAGATGATGGTGTATTCTCCTTGAATGTCTTTGCTGTTGGATGAAGCAATCATTTTCTGGGAATAAATTGTTGTTTTATTTTTTAAAATTCCCTTTTTGTTATAAGAATAATTTTCTTTTTTTATTTCGTGTTGTCCTTGTATTAATTCCTTTTGAATAATTCTCCCTTTTTCATCACATTCATATTTGAAAATATATTGAATGGCATTCTTGCCATTATTTTTAATAGCTATCAAGCTATCTAAAAAATGAGATTCATTATACATGTATTTTTTAATGATGTGAATAGTGTCTTCAAAAGATTCTTCTCGAGTTAATTGGTTGTGATCATAATAGAAATATGTCTTTTTATAGAGACAATCCATGTATTCAATATCAGAAACGACATGGTAAATAGAATCTATTTTCTGGTGTTTAGAAATGAAAAATGTATCTAGAATAAAAGGGAACATATATCCTTGAGCGGCATGGTGTTTTATGATTTTACTATCTAAGTATTCAAAAGTAGGGTAGCTATCTATATCCATGCCCCACCAAATTTCTTCTTTTACGTTTTGTTTTTTGTAAAGGAATAAATATTGAAATTCATTTTGAGAAAAGAGATGTGTCGACAAGAAAATAAATAAAACAAAAGGAATCATTTTAATTCCTAAAAAGATATTTAATTTCTTTTTCATATTCTTTTATTCATTTACCAAGTCTTGAAATTCTTGGATCAAATCCCGATTTTGTTCGTTGGAAAGATAAGCGAATTTTCCTTTTTTATTTACGATATAATAAGCCGGGATAGCATTCAAGCCGTAGTCTTGTTTTATTTTGGGTAAATTGTACGCAATAACATTTGTACCATATGGGTTGTGTTGTTGCAACGCAGGAATCCAAGCTTCTTTAGTTTTGTCGATGCTAACATTTAATAATTCTACACCCATTTTTTTGAGTTTGACCCGTAGTTGTTCCGATTTTTGGAATCCACTAATGCAAGGCTTACACCAACTTGCCCAAAAACTAATGTAAACGACCCGCCCACGATAATCGGATAATTTTGAACGGTTGCCTTCGGCATCGATGACTTCAAAATCTATGGCTGATCGTTCTGGCATATCAATCATGATTTCTCCATATAAACGTTCGACCTCTTCAATATATTTGGGGTAGGGACATTCATTTTTAAACGCAGCGAATTTTTTTCTAGCCAAATCCAACGATCCTTCATAGGTGTAAACTTTTTGTAATAATTGGGATAAAAGAAAATATTTGGCTCTACCAGAAGTGTTTTTTTCTATCCGATTATAATATTCTAATTCTACTTGAACAGATCGAGGTATTTTAGGAAGATATAGAAAATGAGCATAAGCAAATAAATAATTCAGAT
Source organism: Saprospiraceae bacterium (assembly GCA_020629255.1). Lineage (GTDB taxonomy): Bacteria > Bacteroidota > Bacteroidia > Chitinophagales > Saprospiraceae > JAHDCE01. Next base: position 68,126 of record JAHDDR010000002.1, read on the forward strand.
AAGCCGGATGTTCTAATATTGTACCCGACATAGAAGCCGCTGTTTTTCTTAATTTATAATGATCGGCAATTCTGTCAAAATCTCCTGGCCCTAATTTGTCTTGTTTGGCAATTAAATAACCTAATTTTTGAGCTTCTAACGTATATTCTATGTCATTACGAATATAATCGAACAATTCAGAATGAATTTCCTTGGAATTTCCATTCTTCATCATGTAAGTAATTTGTTTGTCTTTTTCTTCATTCATCCATTTAAAAAAAGAAGATGGAGTTTTGGTATAAGACTGACTATAATATTTATCCAAAAAACTAGCACGGATATAGGCTGCTTCATAATTCTGATATCCTCCTTGTTTAAATTGGGATTCATAACCGGAAAGGAGCTTGTTATTTTCTTCACCTTTTCCAGAAAATTGTAAACTGGTCAAAGAAGAGTATGCTGTGAATTTTGTGCTTAGATCGTCGCCGGGTCGAATAAACATTCGGAATCTATCTTCTCCATATTCTACATCGACTAAAATGGAACGTTCGATGTCAAGGGCGGCACTCACTTTGTTGTCATGTTTTAACGTGAGTTTATACATCCTTAATTTATCGTTATAATCTTTTTTGTAATAAAGAAGAATATCCCGGTTCTGTGAAGGTGCAATAACTTCAAAATTAATATAAGTGGTGACAGCGTTGCTATATAAAAAGAAGAATAGGAAGAATGAGGATAATAAATATTTCATGATATTGTTGGTTAAATACTCTATCTTTTATAGACGTAAAAAATATACGTTCGGGTGTTAACGTATCCATAAAATTATGGATGCATTATCTTCGAGACGACATACATATATAACCACAAATTTCTTACCGGTAATTCTTAATATTTCTTTTATTTAAAACGATAAAATAAACCGAAGGTCGTATTGAAGCCCACATTAGGGTAACCATTCCATCGTTGGTATTTCTGATGGGTGATATTATTCAAGTCAAGGAAAAGATGGAAGTTTTCGTTGATGTTGTATTTCCCGAAAATGCCAAGGTCAAAAAATCCTTTTAATGCGGTATCTACTCCTAAATTATTGATGGCACTGATAGCACTACCCGCATGCATACGTGCACCTAAGGTTAGATGTTCCTCCATGAGCCCAGAATATGCCCATTCCGATTCTAGATGGATGTTGGGTTGGTCATGATAATTATTAGACAATGAATCCGTTTTAGGATTTTGGAACCTTAATCCAATATCAATATTAAAATGTTCAACGGGGGTGCTGCCTACTACTATTTCTGAAACGATATATTGCATGTCTTCGTAAACGGGAATGAATTTTTTTTCATCATTGGAAAAATCATTCACAAAAAGAATTTGATCCTTTACGATTTTATATCCGGCTTCAAATCCTATTTTTATTTTTTTGAAATCAAATTTCAAACCGGCATGAGGATAATTGATTTTTTTGACCCTTAATTCGGGATTAGAAATAACGAATGGATTGCGTTCGGATAAATTCCTAAAAGTATGTTGTTCTGCTTCACCATCCCATCCAGCATATACTGAGACGTTGTTTTTGTAAATATTGGCAAGGATTTCAGCATTGGGGAAGAAATGGAAATCCGTATCGATCATAGAGGCATTTACTCCTCCTTTTATTCTGAATTTAGAATGGTGGTAGGTGAACGAAGGAATAAGGGACAAAATATTTTTTTTGTAGGCGATACTATCCGAATTGTTGATAATATAATTATCATTTATTTTTATTTCGAGTTCGTGTTTTTTATTGAAATATTTACTCATTCGAGCCATGCCATTGATGCCTTTTTCATCAGCGATGGAATTATCTCCCATTGAATAAAAATCCCCTTCGATGGCATAATCCAAATCACCATAGGTGACAGTATTGTTTTTAAAATCCAATCCGATATCAAAAATTGAAAAATATTGTTGGATGTTTTTTTTGTCGAAAGAAATGGTTTCGGGATCATAACCAAAATACAACCGATTCTCATAACTGTATCCGATGTCGCCCCCTAAAGAAAATCCTTGGTCGAAGAAATATTCGGAATTAATTTTAGCACTACTTTCCCAATAATCTTGGTTTTCCCTTTGCCAATTGTTAAACATGCCCTGGAACTTTCCAAGTCCTCCGATTAAGAATCGATCTTGCAAATATTCATATCCCCCTTCTAAAACACCGCCTAGGGGATAACTTATTCCTGTACGGATAAATCCTTTATAAGAATCGGGTTGGGATTCCGTTTTTTGCATGATGGGTTGTATGCTAGGAGCGTCATATTCCAAATCCAAAAGTTTGGGTTCTACGCTGTAGTATTGCACTTGGCGTTGGGTGTCTATAGCCGGTAGAGGAGGATATAAATCTATTTTGTCGACGTCCTCTAACTGAGCATCAAAATCTTTGATGACCTGTAACTCGTCTGATGGAAGCGTATCTTGTTGTCCGAGTAAAGAAGATAAAGAAAATAAAAATATAAAAGGAATAAAAAATATTTGGTATTTCATGACGATTCATTTATAGTTGGATAAAAGTAGAAAAGGAATTCTGAATTTATTCTTCTGGAATAATTCTGGATTCGTCGCTTTCTAATTCCGAAATAATCGACAGTTTTTCTTTTGCCGCTTCAATGATATTCGGATTTTTATCACTTTTATAATTTTCGATCAAGGTTTCGAGTGCAGCACGAGCATTGAACAAGTCTCCTTGTTCGAAGGCGATATCAGATAATAATAATAACCCTTTGGCAACCCAAGTCTCATAATTTTTACTTGTTTTTAAATGAGCCATACACAATTCCCGTGCAATATTTAATTCCCGTTGTAAATAATAAATATAAGAAATCTGATACCTCGATTCTGCTCCTTGCACATTGCTTTGTTTTGCTGCTACTCTAAAATGGGTTAGGGCGATGTCATAATCATCTAAAGTCATTGCTGTTTTTGCCTTGAAAAAATGAGCAGTTGCTTTTTGTGCCTCTGTTGCTTTTTGATGATTGATTACATTATCCGCAGCATCATAAATTCCATCGGTTAAATTAATTCTATATGCACTTCTTAAGGCGCCCAAATTGGCTTCTAATTTTTTATCTTCATCAGAAGCGACTTTAGATAATGCGGCATAATGATTGTATGCTTTTTCGAAATTTTCTAAATAATTGTAACTGATATTGGATGCTTTGGTCAATGCTTTTTCATACAAGCCGCTATTTCCTTTGGCAATAACAAATTCATAATCTAAAAGTGCAGATGGATAATTTTTTTGAAACAAATGGCTTTCTGCACGATTGTAATAAGCTTGTAGTATGTACTTCCCATTGGGATATTGATTGATGTACTTTGTGTACCCCCCGATGGCTCCCTCGATATTGCCTGCTTCATACTGTAATTCTCCGGATTTAAAAACCAAGTTTTCTTTATCATCGTTGGTGACTTCCTGCCCAAGTACCCTTTCTTTAAAATCAATGAATCCTTCCGGGTTGTTCATGTCTACATAAATTTCTTCAATGCTTTTTAATGCAGATGTCATTTCTCCTTCGGTGGGGTTTTTCACTGCTGTAGCTTCATAATATTTCAACGCATTTTCAAGTTCGTTTTGGTTGTAATTAATTAAGCCCAATAACAAATAACCTTTATTGATTAAATTAGAAGTTTCTTTATGTTTCGTTACTAATTCGTAAGTTACGACTTCGGCTTTATCATAATTTCCCTCTCTAAAATAAGTCCTTCCCAATAAATATAAGGCATCATCTATGTAAGGGGAGTTAGGTAGCTCTGTATTTAAAGTTTCCAATGCTGCAATTTGATCAATTTTATGCCCTTGAACTCCTAATATCCTTGCTTTTTGAAATAAAGCATAATCATATCCTTGGTATTTATAATTAATAGATGTCTGATAATAGGATAATGCGTCTTTATAGTTGTTTTTATTAAAATGACTATCGCCGGCTCTTAAAATAGCATCAGGAAAGACTCTATTTTTTATATCATTACTCGTTATTTTTTTCCATTTATCAATTATGCCCTGAATGCTGTTGTCGAAATGAATACTTGCCTTTAGATATTCTTTCATTTTTAAATAATTATAACCTAAGATATAATCAGACATATACAAGGAGGATTCCATAGGAAGATTCGGAGTGTTTCTGGCAAGCTCATTGAATTTTAAAAAATTACGGGAACTGTCATAATAATTTTCTTCTTTATGATAAATTTCGCCTATTCTAAAAATGGCCAATGCTTTTAAAATATCATCTACAGAATTATCAATAGAAATATTTAAATATTTTTTTGAATCATCAAATTTATTATCGTTAAATAATTCCACCCCTTTTAGATATGTTATTTTTTGATAGGCCATTTCCATGTCGGGTGTTTTTTCAGGCATGGATTCTATCAAGGACATGGCACGATCATAATCTTGTGTATTTAGAAAGATCGTCGTCAATAATTTTTGGGCTTCCAGGTAATGTTTCGATGCACTTCCAATTCTTTGGAAGGCAGAAATGGCATCCCGATCAAAACCTTGATCATAAGATAATTTACCATACTGGAAATTGGATTCTTTTTGGATGTCTCGGTCGTAAGATAATCTAGAAGCTCCGGCAAAAGCATTTCTAGCCGAAGTTTTATCGCCTTTTTTTAAATAGCTGTTGGCAAGAATAAACAAAGAATTTTGCCCTAATTCCGATTTTACATTTTTTAATTCTTCAAAAGTTTGGATGGCTTTGTCATAATGCCGTGTTTTATAACGGGTATATGCCACTTGATATAAATCTTGGGCCCTCAATTCTTCGGCGTCTCTTTCAAAATTTTCGAAATAAGGCAAAGCATCATTATATTTTTCTTTTTCAAAAAATGCCTTTCCTACCAATTGATTAATTTCAGTTTCATATGTTGTGATTTTTTTACTTTGTAGTGCTTTTGTTCCTACGAGAATTACATTGTTATAATCCTGTAATGCAAAATGGATCTGAGATTGGTAATAGGGTACAACTTCATCAAATTCTTTTTCTCCTTTGGCGTTTTCAAAAAAATCTAAAGCCTGTTCATATTTTCCGTTTTTAAAAGAAATGATTCCCAAATAATAATTTGCCTTTTTTTGGTAATCATTTTCTTTCGATTTTATTTTTTTAAAATCATTGTAAGAATTTAAAGTGTCATTTTTTACAAAATAAGCGTAGCCCCTTTTATAAAGTAAAGTGTGTTTTTCTGTGTCGTTGAGTTGTGCCGTATCAATTTGGCTATAATATGCAATGGCTTCTTGATACACTTTGGATGCAAAATAATAATCGGCTAAACCTAACAATGCTTCTTGTGCTTTTTTTTCAGGTGCATATTTTTTGGAAAAACGACTCAATAATAATTCGCCTTCGGTGAGGTCTAGAAAAAGGGCTCCTTTCGCCAACATAAACTCCGCTTCCATGATCTTTGATTTTTCGTGGATCGTTTCAGGCGAGAGGCTTAAAAAATCATTCAAAAATTCTCTGGATTGTAGATAAAGTCCTTGTTCAAAAAAATAAGTGCCTTTTTCAAATAATGTGGACTCGTGTTCTGTATGTCGGGTTTCTTGTGCCGAAAGGCTCAGAACATAAAATATGAGGATGATAGAAAAAAAAATTCTTTTCATAAGGTGTTGGTTTCTACCTAATAATACGTTTTTTACAAATATCTAAAATATTTATTTATAAAACCGGTTATTTTCAATTTAATCCTGAAGGGATTGTGGATGGTTCAAAAAGAAAAAGTCCTTGCAGAATTAAACTCTGCAAGGACTTGATATATTTTGTCTGTTCGGAAAATTATCCTCCCAAGCTTAGGATTTTAATTTCTACTCTTTGATTTTTCTTCCTGCCGGCTAATGTACTATTGGTTGCAATGGGTTGGGTTTTACCATATCCCTTATGGCTGATTCTATCCTCAGGAATACCTTTTTCTATCAAATATTTAGTGACAGCGTCGGCTCGTCTATCCGACAACCAATAACAATATTCATCTGAAGGAAGGCCATTGGTATGTCCTCCGATTTCAACAGAAACATTATTATGGTTCTTTAAGAATGAATAGATTTCATCCAAAACCGGGTGCATGTCATCCTTGATATTGAAAGTATCCGTATCGAAATTCAAATTTTCGATGCGTAAGCTTTGCCCTTCTTCAACTTTTTCAATCACTAAATCCTTCATGATTTTAGGTTCTTTCTTTGGCGGCGGTGGAATAACAACAATATTTTCATCCGGTTTGGTTTCATCGGGTTTAGTTTCCGATGGTTTGGGTTTGACCGGCTTCGGTTTGACATTTACATTCTCATCAGAAGCGATAATCTCGGGTTCATCGTCCATGATTTCTTCATCCCATTCGTCACATTTGCCCGTAGGAACGATTGCAGAGGCATCATCAACCAATAGATTACCATTATAAGGGAATAGAGTAGGGGTTTTATAAAAGGCTTCAAAAAGAATGAATTTATAATCTCTTTTGGGCTTGAAGTGGAATTGGAATTCTTTCCAATTTGTATTTTTAACCAGTTCACTTTCAGACAATAATTCTCTTTTATCACAATAAGAGTTACCTCCCCAAATTCTCAATTTTACGGGTTTGATGAAAAATTCATTTTGTTCTGATGTTCTGCTGAAACTGAAATATTCATCAGAATAGGTGAGATGTATCCTGAATTGATAACACATTCCGGCTTCTAGGGGAGCCGACAGACGTTGTGCAACAGCTTCCCAAGTTTCATTATCCCTTGTCACCATACCTAGATATGTAAAACCATCTTTCGCCGTATGCCTTACTTGGAAAGACCCCGGTTGAGTATCTGGAGCAGTTTCTCCAGGTTTGCCACAATCATACCATCCGATAGGAGGTTGGCTGTGTCGGGGGAAATCTTCAAAAGAGGGATTTGCCAATTTGATCGGTTCCATATTTTGTCCAAAAAGGGAAGAACAAAACCAGATAGAAAGGAATAATATTACTATTTGAACTTTTCTCATAAAAGGATGAGGGTTTCTTCTTGAAACGATAATATCGTCGTACAAAGTATAAGATGTATAAATTAATGCAAAAGTTGTAAGATTCGCTGTTATTTGCTCTCTTTTTAACAACTCCTTAATCGAAATAGAAGAACTTGTTATGAGTTTATTTAGAATTCAAGCAAGGATAGCTCCTATTTTATGGATAAGAGCCATCCTTTGTTTTTTGATATATTCTTTACTTGAAAGCATTGAAACCAGTTACATCCATACCCGTGATGAGTAGGTGGATGTCATGGGTCCCCTCGTAGGTTAGAACCGTTTCAAGGTTCATCATGTGTCGCATGCAAGGATATTCATTCGTGATACCCATGCCTCCATGAATTTGCCGGGCTTCTCTAGCGATTTCCAATGCCATATTCACATTGTTCCTTTTTGCCATAGAAACCTGTGCCGGTGTTGCCTTTCCTTCATTCATCAATGATCCTAATCTCCAAACCAATAATTGGGCTTTAGTGATTTCAGTAATCATTTCAGCCAATTTCTTTTGTGTAAGCTGGAATGCCCCGATAGGTTTTCCAAATTGGACTCTCTCCTGCGAATATCTGAGGGCAGAATCATAGCAATCCATAGCCGCACCGATGGCTCCCCAAGCAATGCCGTAACGAGCTTTGGTCAGGCAGGACAAAGGTCCTTTTAATCCTTTGACTTCTGGGAACACGTTCTCCTTGGGTACTCTTACATCTTCGAAAACCAATTCGCCGGTAATGGATGCTCTTAACGACCATTTACCATGAATTTCTGGAGCGGAGAATCCTTTGGAATCAGTTTCTACCACCATCCCTCTGATTTTTCCAGACTCATCCTTTGCCCATACGACTGCTATATCTGCAACGGGAGAATTGGTAATCCACATCTTAGAACCATTTAGGATATAGGCATCTCCATCATCTTTGATGTTGGTTAACATGCCTGCCGGATTCGAGCCGTGGTCCGGTTCTGTCAAACCGAAACAACCAATCAATTCACCGGAACCTAATTTGGGCAACCATTTCATCTTTTGTTCTTCAGATGCAAACCTATAAATCGGATACATCACCAAAGAACCTTGAACAGATGCCATAGAACGGATGCCGGAATCTCCTCTTTCCAATTCTTGCATGATAACACCGTAGGCGATATCATCCATTCCACCGCCGCCGTACTTAGAAGGAATGCTTGGACCATAAGCACCGATATCTCCCAGCTCCTTGAACAAGTGAGTGGGGCAGACCGAGCGGTTGGCACAATCTTCAATGATAGGAGATACGGATTGTTTGACCCAATCCCTAACAGCATCACGAGCTAGTTTGTGCTCGTCGGATAGCAAATCATCTACCACGTAATAATCGTGGTTTTGGAATTGGTCCGTTTTGGATGAACGATGGAAGTCGATAGGAGAACTAACTCCATTTTGGAAATTACCCATGATAATAATGGTTTGTGATTAGTAAATTCGGTGCAAAATTACTAAAGTATCTGATGAAAAAAACAAGACTTGGATGCAAATGTTTTATTATATCTCAAAAAAGCGATTTGGATAGAGTTCCGAATCGCTTTTTTGAGATGCTTGGTAAGGTAAATATTCCTTGAAATCGGACTAATCTTGCCTAAAATAATCGCGGGTTCCAGAATAAGAGCCTACTAAATCTTCTCCGTTATCGAGGTTGAGATCGTAGTTGATGGTATAGTTATCGCCATTTCTACCTACAGAAAGAGTTCCACCGATAACAGCGGGGGCTTCTTGTGGGGAAGTAGAAGCTTCGCAATTTCCATAATCAATACCCACAACAAAAGATTCGTATTCTCCTTCGAAAGTTGCAGCTTCTGTCGGGTCGATTTGATATGTATATTCTCCCGCACCTAAATCTCCGGATTCTGTAGAAATTACGAACAAGTCTAAAAATACTTTATCGTTCCCACTAAAACAAAACATGGTAGGATCATAAATGGCATCAGTTATCTCAATCGCCAATTGGTTTCCTTCGACATAGAATAAACCAAAGGTTTCTGTTGGGTAGAATTCGTTTTTATAAGTGAAACCATTTTCGGTATTGTTGTTTTGGTTATTGTCATTATCGTTATCATCACTCGAACACTGGGTGAATGTAACAAGCGTAAATAAAACTAAAACCGGATAAAAATATTTCATAGTGATTGTATTGTTTATAATTGAATTAGAAGCAAATGTTTACCAGCGAATCAAAGCAGAACCCCAAGTGAAACCACTACCAAAAGCAGCCAAGCAAACCAAATCACCTTCTTTTACTTTTCCTTCTTCTACTGCTTCGCACAAGGCGATGGGGATAGAAGCCGCTGTGGTGTTTCCATATTTATGGATGTTATTATAGACTTGGTCATCTGACAATCTAAGGCGTTTTTGCACGAATTGACTGATTCTTAGATTCGCTTGATGAGGTATCAACATATCTAGATCTTCGGTGGTATGTCCTGTAGCATTCAGCGCTTCTTTGATGACTTCTGGAAATTTAGTGACAGCAAACTTAAAGACGGCGGGTCCATTCATGTTAGGATAGGTCATAGCATTATCCATCATATGTTGTGTAAGGAACATGCCCCCGAATTTCTCCTCAGGGCCATATCCGAACCCTTTTTTACCCAACCATTTCCCACCGTGGCAACCTGGGTTGATATAAGCCAGTTGTTCTGCATAGGTTCCATCAGCATGAAGATGTGTTGTTAGAACGCCTTTTCCTTCTTCTTCGGTAGGTTGGATAATGGCAGCACCGGCTCCATCTCCAAAAATAACCGTTACATTTCTTCCTCTAGTGGTATAATCCAAACCGGCAGATTGATATTCTGCTCCGACCAAAAGAATATTTTTATACATACCCGATTTGATGAATTGATCCGCAATGGATAATCCATATATAAAACCAGAGCATTGGTTTCTGATGTCTAATGCACCAATGCCTTGCATACCCATTTCTCTTTGAAGTAAAACACCACAACCCGGGAAAAAGTAATCAGGACTTAAGGTCGCAAAAATGATAAAGTCGACATCTTTTGCTGTTATACCTGCTCGTTCAATAGCAATCTTCGAAGCTTCAATAGCCATTGTGGCTGTTGTTTCTTCATGCTTTACTGCATATCTTCTTTCTTTAATGCCGGTACGCTCCTGAATCCATTCGTCGTTGGTGTCCATATATTCCATGAGGTCGAAGTTCGAGACTTTTCTTTCAGGTACATAAAACCCAATTCCGGCTATTTTCGAATTTGGCATAAACTTGGTTAAGGTTTGGTGAATAAAATCAAAATCGGTACAAAAGTAAATAAAGATTGCTGAAATAAGGATATATTCGCAAATAGCTTTTTATTAGAAAATGCTATATAGCTAATTTTAATTTTTACGTATAATTCAAGTTGTGTTGGAATTTGTGTTGTGATAATCAAATCGATTGGATAGATCTTAGAAAAATGAATATTTATAGACATCTCAGGTTTATAATGCGATCTAGCCTATGGACATTTCGAATTTATTCGCAACTTAGATTAAAAGTTAACGAAGTTGTTTAAAAAGTATTCAATAGTTGCTGGGCAAAGTCATTGAAAGCCAAAT
>JAHDDR010000088.1:0-2156 GCA_020629255.1 Saprospiraceae bacterium
TAATAAGTAGAGGCGTCTCGTTCTGTTTTTTCTGTGGTTTCTTCTTGGGCGATTAGCCCAAAACAAATGAGACTTAAAAAGAAAGTAAAAAGTGTTTTCATGTCTAGGTTTGAATTTAATTGATAGAAATACGTATTCCTTTTGACTATATTATTCTTGTATTGTCATGTTGTAGTAGGCGAATAAAATGCAGGGCTGAAGTAGTTGTACTTCAGCCCTGTTTGTCAAAACGATGGAATTTCAGATTAGTGGGAAATAATCATTCGTTTTCCGATAAATGAATGACCATCACTTATTTTAATAATGTATTGACCGTTGGGTAAATGGTTAACAAAGATGGAATGTTCCGAAAGATTTGCATTTAATTCTTTTCTAAGAACTTGCTCTCCTAGAATATTATACAATTCAAAATGCACAATATTGGAGTTTACCCATTCGAATGAAATATTCATTTTATCATGAGCTGGATTTGGGAAAATTTCCAAGGGAATATCAATTTCATGTTCGAGTATGTTATTAACCGTCGAGGTGATGATTAAATTATTGGTTTCGTTGGTAATGATGGGAGCGTTATAATCAAAATAAATGGCAGCGTCATTTTTAATCCGATCTCCTACACTAATCGTAGGTTGCAAACCAATATTAAAAACAATGAAACCTTTGCTCTCCTCAGGGTCTTCATCTTTAGTCGGAAGATCGATGTCGTTGAAAGAGAAAACTAAAGTATTTCCATTTTCAATATCATAGGAATAATTATGTGAAGCGTCAATAATTTCAAATTGCCTTAAATCGAAAGTATTGAGATCCAATTCATCTTTTACTACGACATCAAAAGCTTTGTAATCGCCTTCGTTTTGGAAATTAATTCTATAAACCATCTCTTTGATTCCTTCTTCAATATCCAAATCGTTGGGGAAGGCAAGAGCGTTTTTATCATTCGGATCGTAAGAACCCACCATCATATAAAAATCATCATCAAAATTATTGTTGGGATTGATTTCCTGGGTGGTGGTATAGACCCAAGCAGAATCCCTGGCCGGATCGGGGGTGATGGTTGTCGGATCGACGGTAAAATCAAAAAAGATATTTTGTGTGAGGGGATCGGTTCCAATGTTGGGTACATCTATACTGACGGTTCTATTATCCGAATCGTATGAAAAAGTGTAATTGTTGGGTTGGACAGCATTGTTGAAAATGAGTTGTTCGTCGTGTTTGTATTCAATAGTAATATTATCTATTGCTCCGGCTCCTGTTTTCCTTAATCGAACTTTTGCTAGGAAGGGTTGACCAATAACAGCAACAGGGTTAAAAATCTTTACCTCAAGATCGGCAGGAGCAGAAAAAGCAATATTATTAAGAGTGTAAATTTCTCCATCGGTAGTAGCGGCAACCGAAAGTACACCGTTTGTGCCACAGTGAAAAGTCCAATCATTATCTGGATAGACAAGTGAAATATCATAATTATCCGGATAGCCGATAAATTCATAATATCCATCAACATCCGAATAAGTAGACCAGGTGTCTGTGCCATTCGTAATGGAAACGAGTTCAGCCATAGATATATCTGTACTCTCCATGTTGCAATCTAAAGGGGCAAAATTTTTATTGAGGATATAACCCGAAATATGAACTTTACAAGACAAATCTTCTTGTAATTCCACATTTTGATGGGATTGGCAGCCTTGCCCATCGGTAACACTGACAGAATACCAGGCTGGAGGAATGCCAGAAATGGTATCTCCTGTTGTACCATTGCTCCAAGCAGCCGTGAAATTATTGCCATTATTATAACTAATGTATGCGGAACCCAAACCATCACATTCGCCTATTTCGGTATTAACATCATAGACCAAAGAAGGGTGTACGATAAATGAATCGCTTGAAGAAACATTACATGCAGTATTGGTTATGGTCAGATAATATGTTCCCATATTAAGGGAATCGAGATAAGAAGCGGTCGTACTATCGCCCCACAAATATTCGATATGGGGGTTGTCGGATGAAACCGAAATCATGCCATCTCCCCCATTGCACGTTTCGTCTGTAATGGTAATGGCAGGAGGAATATTTGGATCGTCCATGATCCAGACCAAGGGTATTTCTTTGATGCATGTTTCGGTATCGGAAGTAAGGGTGATGGAGGTCGCTGTGGTGGG
>JAHDDR010000088.1:2256-18317 GCA_020629255.1 Saprospiraceae bacterium
TAACAGTAGTATCAATTTCACAAGGAGGGTGATCGGCTAATAAATCCAACGTATCATTTTCAATAATGACATTGATGCCATTAAGTGGATATTCTTCTGGAAGGGAAGGGCAGTAATCTATGGTTCCGGTTATTCCACAAGCATCAATATAAAGCGTGTCTGGAAATTCGTTGATGGCATCGCAATCTGTCTGTGCCGTAAGGTGAACTATTGAGAAAAAGAATAAAATGGATGAGATGAAAATGTAGGATCGTTTCATGGAAAAATTGTTTTTTATGTCAATAATTCCAAAGATAATGAAACAATGTTTAGATTTACAACCGTCCCGCACAATTCACGCAATGGGTACTTTCTGGCATAATCATTAAACGACCCACCGGAATGGGACTGGAGCAAACCGAACAATTTCCAAAATCGGGATGATCTATTTTAGCCATAGATGCGGCGAGTTTCCCCATTTTTCTTTTGGCTCTCCTTAGGTTGGCTTCGGCTACACTTTTATTGTTTATGGCATCCATTCGGGTAATTCGGCCCAAGGAGTTTTCTGGAGGAATGGGCTGGGTCTGTTCTTCCAATTCTTCGATTTGCTGTTCGGTTTTTTTTATTTCTTCTTCCAATTTTTCACGGAAAACGATTTTGTCTTCTTCTTTCATGGTATGTGATATTTAAAGAATAATGAAAATCAAGATGCTTGATCTCCCATGAGTTCCGCATCCAGTTTTTCTTGGAAAAATTGATCCAAACGGGTTTTGATGAATTCTTCATGGTTACCTTTCGGCAAATCCCGTTCCACTTTATATTCTGTATCCTTGATTTTATAAGGCTCAATTATTCGACGAGCCTTTGGAGCCGTTTTAGTGAAAAATTCTTTACGGTGAATCGTGATGTAATAAAAAGGAGAACTTGTTCCGACACAAACGTAAAAATTCTTTTTTTCTTTTTTCTCATTGAATTTATCCACCCGTCCTTGTTCTGGATTAAAATACAAGTAAACGGCAGGGCCTTTTATTTTTAAAAGAATACCCATGAATATTCCTTTCTCTTTTATTTTGGAAAAAGGATCTTTTTCATCTATCGAAAAAGGAACACGTTTGTAATCTGCTCGGGCTTCCATGAAATTCTCTTCTACGGTTTTTCCGTCCCGTTCTACTTTTTTCTTTTTAGGTATGAGTTCGTTGAAATATTCATCATCAAACCATAAGGTGGACGCCTTGTCTATAACATATCCTTTCTTTTGGATGATTGGTAAATAAAAATCATACAACCAAGTCGGATTTTTTCCTAAAAATGCAAGGTGGCATATATTATGCTCAGAATTCACTTTATTGAATAAATCTATCTTGAGTGCTTCGTATCCCTTTTCCCATTCTTTTATCTCATCAATAATATTCGGGCGGTAAGGTTTTAAATCCATGATGGATAAAGACAGTTCCATTTCTTTTTCCTCAATTTTGGTAGTGACATTTGTCATTTTTTCCTTCACTTCCAAATAGTATGTATAGTCCGTTCCGTCTTGTGCATTTTTCCAAAAACGTTCCCCTTTTTTCTTTTTTTTATTTTCGAGCATATCCAATTGACTCAACATTTTTACATATACATTGCCTTCTTGCAAAGCATAAACATTCCGCCTGAAATCAGAAGAAATGTCTGCGGAATTATCGCGCTGTAATTCTTCGAGCATTAATTCAATTTTCATGGCATCCGCTTCCACATGGATATCTATATCATCATCCTTGATGGAAATAGTAACTTCTAATTGATCCGAACCTTGCATGTTCAATTGCTTGGAAAGAGGGGTGACCATTCGTTCCCGCATGGCTCTTTGTAAGTGTCGGGCACCATATTTGGCATCGTATCCTTTTTCGGCAATGAAGTCAAAAACTTCTTCCTTGATGTCTAAAGAAATTTTTCTGAATTTTATGCCCTCTCTTTTTTTGAACAATTCAATTTCTCGTTCAACAACAAAACGCATCGTGTCTTTGTCCAAAGGACTGAAAGGTAAAACTCGATCAATACGATTAAACATTTCCGGTCTGAAATGTTTTTCGACCGCAGAGACAAAATGGGTGTTGATATCGGACGTGTCTATTTCGGCACTCCATCCAATTCGATTTCCTTGTAAGGATGTAGCTCCAATATTGGAGGTCATGATAATAATAGTGCTGCAAAAATTTACTAATTTCCCTTGGCTATCGGATAAACGTCCTTCGCCCAACACTTGTAATAATAAATCGTAAAAAGAAGAATCTGCTTTTTCAATTTCATCAAAAAGAACCACCGAAAAAGGCTCGCGTCTTACAGCAGACGTTAGTAATCCTTCGGAATGATATCCCATGCCGGTTAAGCGAATCACAGAATAAGGATCTGAAAATTCACTCATGTCAAAACGAATGATTTTATCTCGTCCTCCAAACATCAATTGGGCAAGGAGTTTTGCCATTTCTGTTTTGCCGACGCCCGTCGGACCTACAAATAAAAATGAAGCAATCGGTTTTCCTTGCCGGGTAAGGGCGGTTTTTACAGCAGCCAAAATATCGACAACAGAATCGACGACATGATCCTGCCCGAAAATATCAGCTTTAAATCCGACCTTGATTTTTTTAGGAGACATGGGCATTTCGGGATCTACGATAAATTGTGGCATTCCCGTTTCTTCACAAAAATATTGTATAACTTCAGAACGGCCTATAGTTGTAGGAAGATTAGTTGTTCCATTCTTTTTTTTCTTTTGATAATTAAGAATGATATTTTCCAAAAAACGAATGGGCTTTCCCGGAAAACCGGAATAAGGTGTATATCTTTTATTGAGCCGAATGGTTTCTTTTACGGCCTCTGTTTCTATTTTTATTTGGTTGGCTTGGGCAATGTCATTGATTTTTTTCAAGACAATTTCTTCCAAATCCTTTTTAGGTTCTTCTAGTCGGATGATATTGAATAATGAAGAATAATTTGTGCTTCGCAAATCAATTTTTGCGAGTTCTTCTTCTGTGCATTCGGCGATTAAAGTAATTTCTCCCTTTACCAAATAAGGACGCAAATATTCGGCAATGCTGGTGCTATTTCCTTCGTATTGCCCCACTTCGAATAATTCCATTAAATTACGGACAAAAAGAACATCTCCTTTTTTATTCAGGTCTTTACATAAATACGCAAGGTTTTCTTGCCATCCGACGTCTGTTGTTAATTCTTTGATTAACGTTGAAGCGGTTGTTTCCCAAAATTCGGATGCGATGTGGTGTTTTTTTCTTTGTCGAGCCAATTCCCAAACCATCGTAGTCTTGCCGACGCCCGAATTACCCACCAATAAAACATTGCGACTAAATTGTCCTTTCAATGCTCTTGCCAATTGGGTAAATTCTTTGTCCATCCCAAATAAAACTTGCCGAGGAACGGTGAGGGATTGGGCAACAAGAGGTAATATTTCTTCAGCTTTCTGCTCTTGTAATTTTTCTAATTCGGAAAGTGTATGGTATTTGAGATTGATTTCTTGTTGTAATAATTCTACAGAATTGAACCAAGCGGTTTCAACAATATTCTGAACATTTTTCAAGCGATCTTTTCTTACGAATTCCAATCGGATGCTATCAATCAAAGCTTTCTCCAAAAGAGTGTCGTCTTCAGAAAAAACTTCTACACCCAAAACGGGAACAATTGCCCAAATTCCTTTAGGCGTTTTCTTGAAAAAATATTTGTAAATCAGTTCAAATTCGGGATAACTGATTTTGTCTTTGGAGGCTTTAAAAGGAACACTCACTTCTCCATGAAAAAATTCACCTTCCACAAATTGATTCACAATGGATTGATATTCTCCCTTGTCAATGACTTTGGTTTGAAAAGCATTCCTGAAATGGGATGCCAATTGTTGGATGGTTTTATCAGTAAAAACCAATTGGTGGTGCATCATGGGCGTGGAGATGTGTCCACCTGATGCAAATTTGAGTTTAAAACCGTAGAAGGGTATGGTTACTATATGAGCCATGGGTTATTTTCATCTTACAAAAAATAGGGGCATAATCCCGAAATGCCCGACGAATCTGCAAGATACTCAAATGTGGGGAATAGGAACATCAAAAAATAAAAATATCCCTTTTTTATGATTAGCTCTATAGTTGACCTAGAATGAAGGCGAAATAAAGAATTTAATGGCAAATTTATTCACATCGGGATTGTCCCTTTGTGTCAATCTGAAAATGCCATATAATTCGAATAATTTAAAAAGATTTAAAACACCTACGCCGGCTTCTGCATAAACACCTTCTAATGGTTTGAGGGGAGTATCTGGATCTTCTGCGATAAGAGCCCGGTTCGCATTGCTTATGCCGCCATAAATACCTTTGGCATAAACCATGGTTCTTAATTTTAATTTTTTAATGCCCGGAATGGCGTTCATGATAAATCCATCGAAAAAGTGTCGTACCTCCCCGGTTACATAAGCATCGTTGACATACTCCAAATCATCCATCATGTTATATACATGACGTGTGTAAATTAAACTGCTGCTTCCCTTATGGACTTTTAATAAAGAATAAGGAATGGTTCCCCAAATTTTTGAAGCACCTACTTCGTAATATGTTCGTCCGATTTGGGACGTTAATTTTTGTTCTACACTTAACTTGAGTCTTTGATAACTATAATCGCTTTTAAATAAATTTTTAATTCCAAAAGTGGCTTCCAAGTTGAAAACGGGAGCAGAAATGTCTATGGCCTCACGGCTGAACCCTCCTTGTTTGCTAGCCATTAATTGTCCGAGCCCCCATTCTGTGTTGACAGCCAATTCGAAGGTTTTTACATTGTCTGCATCGGTGTCCAAAGATTCGGGTACGGTAAAAGAACCTTCCCATTCATATACCGTTTTATGCCTGGCCGAGAATTTATTCGTCAAACCCTTTATCCATTCTTTTTCATAAAAACCATAAGCTTCCCGAAGAAGGAAAAGGTTATCGAGCGGGGTTCTTCTAAATACGGAACCAAGCGTATGGTCGTGGGTCATGTAAGAATTCCTTGTATTATAATCGGACCAATCGTATTTGTAATAACCGCCGATCATGTGCCATTTGTTGTTCTTTCTTTTTAAGTGGACATTCGCCATGATATTATATTTCCACAATTTATCTTTTGAGCCATATGCGGCATATCCTTCCAATAAAAATTTATCCCTGAATTGACGCGGATTGGTTCTTAACCCTAAACGGAACCGATTTCCTTCCAATGCGTTCCAACTAATGAATTGGTAGAATCGTCCTACTTCTACAGGACCTAAATTAAAATAACTGGAAGATAAGACCCGACCAATATAAGCATAGGTTTTATATGCCTTTGTTTTTTGGACTTTCTCGACTGTTTCATAAATTTTGGCTTCGGTTTCCGTCAATTTTTCATGACGGGCATGTGTCCAATATTCATTGTTGCGGGTATAGGCTTCTTCTGCCACTTCTACGATGTCTCCCTTAAAAACTTCATCGCTATAAGGTTCATTGACTTTAATGTTTTTATGGGTGGTGTTTTTTACGACACGCACCGCCTGTTTCTTTTTGTTTTCTGTTAAGTTCAAAAGGACGGTCATCCTTTCTGACTTTTTAAACCATTGATTATTGCCCAAATCATCATAGGATTGTTTGACCTCTAACCCGGTTAAGAAATTCACATTGATTTGATCCAACACATAAACTTCTATGGATTTGAGTGCAGCGGATTCTTTATCGATCCAGGCTTCGCCGGTGAATGCTAAATCTCCTTTTCTTCTTGGAGTAAATTCTAATTTGTAACAAAATTTATCACCAATATAGGTGCTGTCCGATAGGAAATATTTATAGGTTACAAGTCCTGCTTTAGAAAAAGGACTGGTAAATCCTTTCCCTCCGATTTCGATCGTATTGTCGTAAATATCGACATCAGGAAAAGAATATTCTGTCATGGCAAAAAGGTTGATGTCCTTTACGCCAGAAAATTGATCCGCTTTTACGATTTCTTTTTTCTTATTCGGTTTTTTACGGAAATAAATATCCGACACTTTTTCCTTGAGAAGTACGGGTAGAAAAACCTCCCCGCTTTCTGTCGTGTCCATGTTTTCGAAAACAAAATCGAAAGGTTTGAGGATTTTTCTTTTTGTGAATTTCTCTTTTACATTAAAAAGATCGAATTCTGTTTTCGTATAATCCTCGTAAGAATAATAATCGTAATTGGAAGCTCTGTTCTTGGATTTATTTTTGACCACTCTTCTATAAAGAGCTATAGCGGCGGTATCTTTTTTTGGTTTTTTGCCAACAACCTCGACAATTTCACCGATAATGCCGGCTAGTGCTAATTCTACTTCTATATTTTGTTCTTTACCGGGCTCTATGGAGACTTCTTTAGATTCATAACCCATAAAGGCAACGGTAACGGATGTATAAGAAAGATCAGATGTGGAAATTTCAAAAGTGCCATCAAATTCTGCCGTACCTCCGATATAGGAATTGGTAAAATATATATCGGCAAATCCGAGTTCTTCCTTGGTTTCTGCATCAATTACTTTCCCCGTAACGACTGTATTTTGAGCCATCAGGAATGAAGGAAAAATCAAAGCGAAAAAGAAGGAGCATGAAAATTTATATGAAATCATTATGTTGTGATTGATGTTCGTTATCGGGCAATCTGATGTAAGCAGATACTTAAATTTAAGTTTGCAAAGGTAACGGCTAAATATCATAAACCACAAAAAAATGTAGATTGAGGAATATGATAAGGATTTTTATTGTTGCCTATTAAGACGTTTTAATTCTTTAATGTAACGTAAAATCATGCCTTTTCGTTTGTAGCGAAAGGATAATGTCTAATGAAATAGTACAATATTTATTCCATAAGTTGCAAGTAAGTAAGATGCCTAGTTTTACGATTTCTTTATCTTTATGATGAACAGCTTTGTTGTGTGTTATTTTTATTGTTAGAACCAGAACCAGGGAATATGGAAATAAAATGGCAGTGTGTGGAGTTTAATGCCTTGTCTTTAAGTCAATTGTATGATGTATTGGCCTTAAGGCAAGAGGTCTTTGTTGTGGAGCAAGATTGTCCATATTTAGATGCAGATGGCAAAGACCAGGAAGGTTGGCATGTCTGTGGCTATGATGATGAGGGAGAACTCGTTGCCTACACAAGAATTTTGCCCCAAGGAATTTCTTATAAAAAATATCCTTCTATTGGGAGGGTAATTACCTCTCAAAAAATTAGGGGTAAGAAAAAAGGAAGAGAACTTATGGAATACTCTATCGCTGAAACCCAAAAATTATGGGGGAGGATTCCTATAAAAATTTCTGCACAAAGTCATTTGCAAGGCTATTATAATTCCGTGGGATTTAAAATAATAGGGGATGAATACGATGAAGATGGAATTCCCCATGTAGCCATGCTGCTAGAATATGAGTAATAGGATCTCACATATAATATGGTTTATTGGTTCATTTTTTTTGCTTCCGGAATGGACGAGTGCCCAATCTTTTGCTTTTAGGGAATATACGATAGAAGACGGGCTGCCTAGTTCATATATCTATGATATAACACAAGATGAGGATGGCTTCATCTGGTTAGCTACGGAAGGAGGGGTAAGTAAGTTCGATGGTGTTTCTTTCCAAAATTATCCTATACCCGAATTAGGTTCGGAAGAGGTCATTAATATATTTTTCGATTCTAAGGGGAGGTTGTGGATGAGTATGCTCAACTCCGAAGTGGCGTATTATGAAAATGGCAAATTATTCCGTTTTACCCGAGACTACCTCAAGGGTAAATTCAATATCGTATTGACGAAAGGTATCTTAGGAATGGTGGAGGATGAGCAAGGTGAAATTTGGTTGCTATCAAGATATCGGGAAGCGATTCGTTTGGATTCGTTTTATCAGGATAAAATTATAAAAGCAAAAGTTTATGCCTTTACAGGTTATACCCAAGGAAGGATTATGGTAGCTCATGATTCTATACAATATTTTTTTGGAGATGAAGGAGTAACTAAAATTGAAGGAGAGAATGAAAAATTAATGAATTTTAATTCAGTCTTCCAGGAAGGTAACCATAGCCCTCTTTATGCCATAAAGAAGAAAGGGAAGATATACTATAATACTCAAAGCAATATTTATTCTTTTGATGTACTCGAAGAGAATTTGCAGTTAGAGTTTACAAAATATAAGCCATATTTGGATAAGGGAATTAATACACTTACCTATGATTCTAAAGGGAATTTATGGGTAAGCACTAGAGATGGTTTGTTATTCCTATCTCCTAAGGAAGAAGGGGGATGGAATTTTATACATCTTTTTAAAGGATTATTTATAGGTAAGTTGTTTCAGGATAAGGATGGAGGTCTATGGGTCATTACACAAAAAGAGGGCGTCTTTTTTATTCCGTCTACTCAGATAAAAGTAATAAACAAAGCAGAAGGAGCCTTACCTAACGATATGATCACATCCCTATTGCTAGATAAGGATGGGCAGTTGTTCGTGGGGGCTGATGATAATAGTTATTCGATTATAGATGTGGAACTTGAAAAGCAAAAAGTAATTTATCAGGGAAAAGTGATGAAATCGGATCAGGAAATTTATGATATGGATTTTGATCCGAATGGAGAATTGTATTTTTTTACATCAGGGGGACTCTATAAGAAAACACGAAATTCTCATGAAAAACTGAATGTGTTATCCTATAAAAAAGGAGAATTTTCTCCATCAGGGAAATTATGGACTGCAATAAGTTCCGCAGCGTTATGTGGTTATGGAGACAGAGGCAAAAATTTAGTGAATGTGAGAACCTATGCAATTGAACCTGTTTCTGATACGGAGGCTTGGTTGGGAACGGTAGATGGCTTATATCATTATAGTAATGATCAAACGAATTTAATAGGAACAGCAATAAATGAGAATACTGGAGATACCATTAATATTTCTAGGATAGATGTGAGAAGTTTGGGGCATTCGGAAAGGAGAGAAATTTGGGTAGGATGTAAGTCCTCGGGTTTGTTTGTTCTGAAGGATGGGGGAATAATAAAACATCTGACAATTGAAAACGGTATGCCGTCCAATAGTTGCAAACATATTTTCATGGATGGGATTTATGCTTGGGTCGCAACGAATAATGGCATTGCCAAAATCAATAAAATAGATTATTCCATACAAACCATAGATGTGAGCGATGGTTTGCCTTCTAGAGAAGTGAATGATATCCTCAAAAAAGATAGTTTGATTATTGTCGCAACAAACGGGGGGGTAGCTTTTTTTGATGACGAAATAAAAACATTTTCTCCCCAGCCTAATTTGTATTTGAAAGCAATAAAAATAAATGAAAAAGATACAACGATACAATCCGAATATAATTTAAATTACGAGCAAAATAATATCAAGGTGTCTTTTTCTGCACAGGCTTACGAGTCTTCTATGAAAATGAAATATTCTGTGAAGATGGAAGGGTTGGATAAAGAGTGGTTGGAGTCATCAGTTGGAAAAGCAGAATACCCTTCGTTGGCACCAGGGAACTATCAATTGATGCTTAAGGCAAGAGCAGAAGATTCGGATTGGTCGCCTACCGTCGTTTTTGATATCTTCATTGCCAAACCTTTTTGGGCTCGCATTTGGTTTATAATATTAATGATATTGTTGGGAATAGGTGTTTTCGGATATATTATTTATTTTATTGTTCAGCGAAATAAAAGAAATAATGCCATTGAAGAAAATTTAAGGCGATCCCGGTTAACAGCCCTCCGTTCACAAATGAATCCACACTTTATGTTTAATTCTTTAAATTCCATTCAAGAGTTTATTTTGTCGGGAGATAAAAGAACGGCCAATAAATATTTAACACGCTTTGCTAAATTAATGAGAAGCGTTTTGGATATGTCGGATAAAAGTCGAATTACCCTTGAAAAAGAAATCGAAGCATTAAAATTATATTTAGAATTAGAGAACCTTCGTTTTGATGGAACCATGTCTTATGAAATAAATGTGGCAAAAGAAATTTTAATTAACGAAACAACAATTCCTTCCATGTTAATACAACCTTATGTTGAAAATGCCATAAAACATGGCTTGATGCATAAAGAAGGGGACAAGAAAATAAAAATAAATTTTAAACTTGAAGGGAAATATTTGTTGTGCGAAGTAGATGACAATGGAATCGGTAGAGAGACAGCCTTGGCTTTGGTGCAAACCAAAAGAAAAAAACATGAATCAAAAGCCATGAGTGTTACCGAGGAAAGATTGAAGCTTTTGAATTCTTCCTATAAAGATGATTTGGATTTAGAAATTATTGATAAAAAAAATGAACAAGGTGAAAGCTTAGGGACTAAAATCAGATTGTATGTCCGACAGAAGAAATAGCTAAGTACTAGCTAGACTCCAAAGAAAAATTAATAACAATATTAAAATGCTAGGTGTTTTTTTCTTTGCTTTTTTAATAAAAATACAAGCCAATAAAATGAAAACTTCAATAAATAATAAAGATAAAGCAGGGTAGCTCAAAATGTGTGGTTTGTACATGATCTTTTCCCAATTTCCTTTTTCGATAAAAATCAAAAAACCGAATAATCCCAGAAAGAGTACGGCAAATCCTATTCCAAATAAATGGCTGGTTTTTAATTTCTTATACCGAATGGCGGATAAATAAAAATAAATACTCACATTACATAAAATAAATGGGATTATAGCTTTAAGAAGGTGTGCTATCCGAATATTGAAAAAAGAGAACTGCGAATATTTTGGCGTGCTCAAAAGAGAAACGATTTCTACATAAATACACCAACAAAAAAAATTAATGATAACACTGAAAATAAATCCGGGTAAAATAAAAGGCAAATTGATAGTTGCTGATTTTTTTTCGGGTGCGTCTAATATGTCTTTGTCTTCCAAAATGTTTTTTTTTGCAAGATAAAAAAATCGTGCAAGAAATATTTCTTGCACGATAGAAAAAATAAGAAACAGATGGGGCTTTAATAAAGTCCCATCCATTTCATTGTAAATACTACAGTTCTGAAAATTCATCTACTTGGATGCCACCATCATGATAATAAGCTAATTGACAAATAACCCCAGGTGTTATGCAGTCGTTAATTGGAGTATAATCGATTAAAATAGATGTTCCTACGGGGATATCCATTAATACTTCGGGGTTGCAAACCAAATGTTCTTTATCATCTACTTGTAAATAAGTACCCGTGCAATTTCTATTAACGGTCATTAAAATATCTTCAGTTTTATTTTTATCACAAGAAGTAAATGATAAACTGAAAAACAATGCAGCGATATAAAAAAGAAATATATTTTTCATAATATTGGATTTAGAATCAAAAAATAAAAAAGTTGAATTTTGGAGCAGTTGCTTTCTAATCATTATATTGGATAAACCACAATCCTGGAGCATCAACGTCTATTCCATAGTCAAAAACCAAACGGTCAGATTCATCGAAATAATATTGGCAAATATCCGAAGGGTTATCAATAGAAAAAGTTGTTCCAGAAATAGCAATATCATATTCTCCGGATTCTAATAAAGTCAAACCATTCGAATCAACAACATTATTGGTGACAATAGCCTTGTTTTCTTCGGGAATAATTTCCCATACATATTCACCGGGCTCTAAACTAAGTCCAGGACATAAACAAGTGTATTCTGTCATGCTCCATTTTCCGGCAAGTACATGAGCGGGTTCGTTTTTCTCAGAGCAAGAAGTAAGGGCTACAGTTAAAGAAATTAAAATCATTAATGCAATCTGTTTCATTTTTTTCTGTTTTTAAATTATTAAATTAGGATTCATTAGTAAGGACAGAAGCATTTCTAAAAAAGGTTGGGTAGAAATCCATTTTTTTCAAAAAAATAAAAAAGTCGAAGAATTAATTCTTCGACTTCGTAAGTGAAACTGAATTTAAAAAATAAATTTTTATTTAGTTAGCCCTAAGCTGCAAACAAAAAGGTTGTGAGAAAAACCAAGTTGCAATTTTTCATCCTCAAAAGAATAGGCATACGTTAAATTATTTTCCCCTGTGTCATCGATAATAATTTCAATCTCCTGAATGCCTTCATATAATATATATTCATAGGTGTCGGGAGCCAAAACCACCAAATCTTCCTCGGGGGTATTATCTATGATGGTTAATTCTTTGTCCTCGGAGTTAAAAATCCAAATATGATCACCGACATCCCAACTAGGAAGAGGATCGGGGAGATCACATACATTATAGCGAAGGTTCCATTCTCCTTCAAATAAATCATCAGAAGGCTGCTCAGCCTTTTTGTCACAAGAAAAGAAGAGCAGGGAGCTTAGGGATAAGAAAACGAAAAATTGAATCTGTTTCATTTTTAGAGTTTTTTTGATTTAAAATTCTAATTACATCCACAAGGACGGGATCTGTTTTCAAAAAGGTTGGGTAGGAATGGAAGAAAATTTCACTTTGATAGAGGAGCAGAGCCTGTTCTAAACATTTTGCTTTAAAATGTCTTAAGTGATAAGAATCAAGCAAGGGTAAAAAGTCGTATCTTTGTGATCGATTTCAAGAGTAAAAATATTTGCCATGCAACCCGTCCAGCCATACCAACCCAAAAATAAAGTCAGAATCGTAACAGCAGCCTCCCTTTTCGATGGTCATGATGCCGCCATCAATATCATGAGGCGAATCATGCAATCCTCTGGAGCTGAGATCATTCACTTAGGGCATAACCGATCCGTACATGAAATTGTGAATACAGCCGTCCAAGAAGATGTGCAAGGGATCGCCATCACATCATATCAAGGCGGACACAACGAATTTTTCAAATATATGTACGACCTCCTCAAAGAACGGGGTGCTGGTCATATCAAGATATACGGAGGTGGCGGTGGAACCATATTGCCTACAGAAATCAAGGACTTGATGGATTACGGCATTGCCCGTATCTATTCGCCCGATGATGGTCGGAACATGGGTTTGCAAGGTATGATTAATGATGTGCTACAAGGTTGTGATTTTCCAACAGGGCAAAACCTCAACGGAGAAGTAAAACGATTGAATTCCAAAGATCAAACAGCCATTGCTAGAGCCATTTCTGCCGTAGAAAATTTTCCAGAAGAGAGTCAAGCTTGGATGGCCGAACTCAAGGCAAGTATCAAAGATTGTAAAATACCGGTGCTTGGGATCACAGGGACAGGTGGAGCGGGAAAATCCTCCTTGGTCGATGAATTGGTCCGTCGGTTTATCCTCGACTTTGAAGACAAAACCATTGGTGTCATTTCTGTCGATCCTTCCAAAAGAAAAACAGGAGGAGCCTTGTTGGGCGACCGAATCCGAATGAACTCTGCCAACCATCCTCGGGTCTATATGCGTTCGTTGGCGACCCGTCAATCCAATTTGGCATTGTCCAAGCACGTACAAGGAGCCGTCGATATTTTCAAATCGGCAGGGTTTGATTTGATTATTTTGGAAACATCGGGCATCGGGCAGTCTGATACGGAAATTGTCGATCATTCTGATGTTTCCCTCTATGTCATGACACCCGAGTACGGAGCCGCCACCCAATTGGAAAAAATCGACATGCTCGATTTCGCCGATATCATCGCCCTTAATAAATTCGATAAACGAGGAGCTTTGGATGCCCTTCGGGATGTGAAAAAACAATACCAACGCAATCATAACAGATGGCATGATCCACTAGATGATATGCCGGTTCACGGAACCATTGCCAGCCAATTCAATGACCCGGGAATGAACAATCTGTACCGCAAAATCATGGATAAGGTGGTCGAACGGACAGGTGCGGATTTACAATCCACCTATGGCGTGACCGAAGCCATGAGCGAAAAAATCTACATTATTCCTCCTAAGCGGACCCGCTACTTAGCAGAAATTGCAGAGAACAATCGACAATACGATGCTTGGGTAAATCGCCAATGCAACATTGCAAGGAGGTTGTTCGGATTGAAAGAATCCATTGCCCATATCGAGAAAGCAGAAAAAGTAGAAAGTCGGGAAGCGGTGCTGGAAGTGCTTCGCCATCAATTCACCGATCTGGAAATGGATTTGGATGGTCGCTGCAAACGGGTCTTGGATACTTGGGAAGAAAAGAAGGCGGCTTATGCTGCCGATGAGTTCATATATAAGGTAAGGACGAAGGAAATTAAAGTGCCTACGTTCACGAAATCTTTATCACATCAAAAAATTCCGAGGGTGGCATTGCCCCGCTTTAAAGATTGGGGAGAAATTCTTCGTTATGTTTTGCAAGAAAATGTACCCGGCGAATTTCCGTTTACAGCAGGAGTGTTCCCCTTCAAGCGTTCGGGCGAAGATCCGACGCGTATGTTTGCCGGAGAGGGTGGCCCCGAAAGAACCAACAAACGGTTCCATTATGTATCCATAGACATGCCTGCCAATCGTTTGAGTACCGCTTTCGATTCGGTGACCCTTTACGGGGAAGATCCCGATTATCGGCCGGATATTTATGGAAAGATTGGAAATTCTGGCGTAAGTGTTTGCTGCTTGGATGATGCCAAAAAATTATATTCTGGTTTTAATCTATCCTTACCGAATACCTCTGTGTCGATGACCATTAATGGACCCGCCGCAACGATTTGTGCTTTCTTTTTAAATGCTGCCGTCGACCAACAATGTGAAATCTATATCAAGGAAAATGGATTGGAACATTTGGTCGAAGCCAAGTTAAAAGAATTGTATGATGATAAAGGGCATCCTCGTCCAAAGTACAATGCACCGGTTCCGAAAGGGAACGATGGACTGGGGCTCATGTTGTTGGGCGTTACGGGGGATCAAGTTTTAGAAGCGTCAATTTATGAGGAGATAAAAACAAAAACTTTATCCGCCGTAAGGGGAACGGTCCAAGCCGATATTCTAAAAGAAGATCAAGCACAAAATACCTGCATTTTTTCTACCGAATTTTCCTTGCGGTTAATGGGCGATGTGCAACAATATTTTATTGATCAAAATGTAAGGAATTTTTATTCGGTTTCTATTTCTGGATATCACATTGCTGAAGCCGGAGCGAACCCCATTTCGCAATTGGCATTCACCTTGTCGAATGGGTTTACTTTCGTAGAATATTATTTATCCAGAGGAATGGACATCAATAAATTCGCGCCGAATTTATCTTTCTTTTTCTCGAATGGCATTGATCCCGAGTATGCGGTTATCGGAAGAGTGGCAAGAAGAATTTGGGCAAAAGCCATGAAATTAAAATACGATGCGAACGAAAGAAGTCAGAAATTAAAATATCATATCCAAACTTCAGGACGTTCATTACATGCCCAAGAAATTTCATTCAACGATATACGCACTACGTTGCAGGCCTTGTATGCCATTTATGATAATTGTAATTCATTACACACCAACGCATACGATGAAGCCATTACCACGCCCACAGAAGAATCTGTTCGACGGGCAATGGCGATACAAATGATCATCAATCATGAATTCGGTTTGGCGAAAAATGAAAATCCGAACCAAGGCTCGTACATCATTGAAGAACTTACCGATTTAGTTGAAGAAGCGGTCTTAATGGAATTCGAAAGAATTACAGAAAGAGGAGGGGTTCTAGGTGCGATGGAAACGATGTATCAACGAGGGAAAATTCAAGAAGAATCCTTGTATTATGAAACCTTGAAACATACGGGCGAATATAAAATCATTGGTGTGAATACATTTTTGTCCAAAGAAGGTTCGCCAACCATTATTCCGGAAGAAGTGATTCGTGCCACAGAAGAAGAAAAAGAAGATCAAATTAAAACGCTTCAAAACTTACACGAATCCCAAAAAGAAAAATCGGATCGTCTATTAAAAGAGTTGCAAAAAGTCGCCATCGAAAATGGAAACGTTTTTGAAAAATTAATGGAAGTAACCAAATTCTGTTCTTTGGGGCAAGTAACGAACGCTTTGTATGATGTAGGCGGGCAGTATAGAAGAAATATGTAAACCCTAAAAATAAATCACCATGCCACACGAAGTAAAAGTAATAAAATTAAAAGCAATAAATAGATTAATTCCATTCCGTTCCGTTAAGGAAGAGGATATGGAAAGTATTTCCAATGAATTAGGAAAAATAGGTTGGAAATTAGTCTCTACCGAAAT
>JAHDDR010000089.1:0-6079 GCA_020629255.1 Saprospiraceae bacterium
CCATTTGATTTTTGCATAAGAGCACCAAAAGGAGATCGCCCATTATCACTATCGAAATTCAATTTGACGGCATAAATGCCTGAAGAAGGACTGAATTCGAATAATACTCCATGCTCAAGACTACCACCTGCGGTGGTCATACCATATAGTTTACCATTATCGGCTTCTATTAATTTACTATATGGGTGTTCCCCGATAGCATTAAAAAGCCCTTTTTTTTCGGTATAGGTGTTGGTTTCCGTATCATACTCGTAAATGGTTCCGCTATCCAAACCGAACCCAGCTAAGGTTCCATATAATTTGCCAGTGCTTATCTTAATGAGTTTTCCTATCGGATTGGAACTGAGAGCTCCTACACCAAAATCTAATTTCTTAGTGATTGTACCGGAAGAAATATCAAATTCGAATAAAGTACCATCACTGAAAGTGCTGGTAGATGTACCTCCATTTGAAGCCGTTCCATATAATTTCCCATTATCTGCCTGAACGAGTCCACCAAAAGGATGAGCCCCAATCGAGTTACCATTAAATTCGGCTAATGGATTGAATGAACCTGAAACGAAATCATATTCGAAGAGGGTTCCTTGATTATTAGCTCCCCCATAGACTGTTATTCCGTATAATTTTCCATTACTGGCCTGTATGAGTTCTCCCATAGGGCTTGTTCCTCCATTATTAGCACCATCAAAATCTATTTTTTTTGAAAACGCCCCAGTATAAGGATTGTATTCAAAAAGTGTCCCTGCATCAAAAATACCTCCCTGGGACGTGAGGCCATACAAATTACCATTACTGGCTTGCATTAAGGAACCATTAGGATGTGCTCCCATATTGGAACCATCAAATTCAATTCGTTTGATATATTGGTTGTTGACATCATCAAACTCAAAAAGAACACCTTTGTTGTTTGCTCCACCATCCGCAACCATTCCATATATCTTGCCATTATCCGCTTGGATGAAATGGGTATATGCAGGTAATTTCCCTAGACTTACACCAAAAAAATCTTTTTCGACTTGTAGATTATTCCCATTCGGATCGGTTTTGAAAATGGTGCCACCACCATTCGTTCCTCCCTGGGGTAGCGTGCCCCAGAATTCATAATTCTGAGCATCAAGTTGGAATACAAAAAATAGTAAAGTTGTAAAAAATATGTATTGTCTCATGTGTGTATTTTTTATTGTTTAATGATTCGTTCTCTGTCTAATAATTCTCCATTTTGTCTGATTTCAAAGAAATAAATTCCTTGGGGAAACGAAGATAAATTAATTTCATTTTCTTGGCTTTCCAACAGTTTTTTTCCTAGACCATCCCAGACAATAATATTGATATTCTCCAAGGAGGTTTTAATATGTATTGTACCAGACGTTGGGTTAGGGTATAATTGAATATTATCATTATTATGTTGGGATAATTTGGGATTGGAACAAACGACTTGCGCTTCGAAACAACCCATGTCTACCGTACTGAAAATCCGTGTATTTCCGGCAATGTCTTGTGTTCCGGATGCCAAGCTGTTATTCCCGGCATTGATAACAGGTGAGCATTCATTTACAGAATAATCGGCGTTGAGCATTAAATCACCTGCGGCATCGGAATAAAGATTATTCGTACTCGTTCCGATAATTGAATTTCCTTGGATATAACAATGTTGTGTTTGCAAATTCAAGGCTCCATTATTAAATGCTTTTACGGCTTTGGCAAAAGCTAAATTCTGATGTGCGATAATCGTATTTGAAATAGAAATATCCAGTTGGTCGCCGTATCCGATTTGCAAGGTCATTACATACCGGTCTTTGGCTTCTCCCAAAATCGTACAATTGTAAATGTCCATGGATTGATCCCGATTGGTGGCAATCAGACCCAGAGCATTGGCATTGGTTGAGATATTATTCGCAATGAGGGAATTGTCCAAGCGGGTGTACAAAGAATTATTGACTTCGATGGCACATCTTACAAAAGAGGTATTATTAATGATACTTGTTTGGTTGATAAACATCTGGGTTTCGTTACTGTGATAAATGGCAGCACCATAATCGGCCGTGTTGTTTTTAAATTCGCAAGATTGGAATGTGATATTGGGAGAAAGGGTAGAGAAAATTCCTCCACCATAAATGCCCCTGTTCCATTTAAAATTCACATTGTTGAAAGTTGCTGTTGCGTTTTTTGTATATACACCACCGCCCCGGGCTCTTCCAAAAGAAGAGGCATCATTAGCACCTCCTTCCTTGATGGTCAATCCATCTAGGGTAACATTAGTGGCATCAACAATTTTTATAACGTGAAACGAGTTACCATCATAACCGGCAATACCATCTATATTACCGGAAAGTGTGGTGGTATAGGTGGCAGGATCGGGTGTTGGGCTTCCGCCTGAAGGGTATCCCCCAAAAAGGCTTGCTCCTGTTGGGATGTCAAAAGAGATACCTCTTTGGGTTCCTGAAGTCGGATAATAAGTACCTTGTGCTATATGTACTTCTTGGTTAGAAGCCACAGCTAGTGCTGATTGTAAATCGGTAAATGCATTTGCCCAAGATGAACCATCATTCGTACCGGTAGCGGTGTGGTCTACATATAAACGGGTAGCCGGTACCTCTATTTCCAACAAACCACTGAACTGGGGATTTCCGCCGGTGCTCGTCGAATCAAAATCCATTTTTTTGATGAAGCTTTCCGTGTTTAAATTGTATTCGTACAAAACACCATCATCGAAAGTGCCACCTTTGTTCGCCATCCCATATAGATTGTTGTTCGATGATTGGACGATGGTTCCAAAAGGTTCGCTTCCAAAATTTACTCCATCAAAATCCATTTTTTTGACCAGGGCATTAGTACTAATGTCATATTCGAAGAAGACACCGAGATCGAATGTGCCTCCAAACTTGGTCACTCCATATAATTTTCCATTATCCGCTTGCATTAAAGTACTCCAAGGCGAAGCACCTTTGTTGGTTCCATCAAAATCTTGTTTTTTGGTGAATGTATTTGTATTGGGATCATATTCGAATAAGACCCCAATTCCGTAAGCACCTCCGCCTGTAGTCATACCATATAATTTGCCATTGTTTGCCAAGAGCAAAGACCCATAAGGCAAAGCACCGAAGTTGGTTCCATCAAACTGAACTTTTTCAGTATAGGTTCCTGTATTTATATCGTACTCGAACATCACACCATTGCCATAGGAGCCTCCTATAACCGTCATGCCATATAGTTTTCCATTTCCGGCCTGAACCAAAGCTCCCAGAGGTACTTGCCCGGTCGTCCAATCAAAATTGACAAGCTTGGTGAAATCATCATTTACGATGTCATATTCATATAAGACGCCGTCGGTATAAGAGCCACCATAGCTGGTTAATCCGTATAGCTTTCCATTACTGGCCTGCATGACGGAACCTGTGGGGGCACTTCCGTATATTTGTTGTTCAAAATCAATGATTTTGGTGTAGGAATAGGTCAAAGGATCATATTCGAATAAGATACCATCATCAATACCAGTGTCACCTATTGTACCCCCATAACGAGCCGTTCCATATAATTTACCATTATCCGCTTGGATTAGGGAAGAATAAGGAGAAATACCTAGTAAAAAAGGATTCAGGTCGAATCTTTTCTGGAACAGATTATTTGTAGCATCATATTCGAACAGAACACCACTGTTGTTCGTTCCTCCATTGTAGGTCAAGCCATAAAAAAGACCGTTGCTACTTTTCATCAAGCTACCTAAAGGGTTGCTTCCCTTATCTGTATTATCAAAATCTACTTTGATGTCCAAGACATTCGAACTGGGATCATATTCGAATAAAGTGCCATAGGAAAAAGCTCCGCCATCGCTGGTCATTCCATATAATTTACCATTATCACCCTTAGCAAGTGAACCTGATGGACGTATGGTATTCATTTGTGCTAGATCCAATTTTTTTATAACAATGCCGGTAGCGGGATCTAGCTCGATCAAAGTTCCATCTCCTAATAAATCAGGAAAACTAATCGGCGACCCTCCATAATAGGTCATTCCATACATTTTTCCATTATCCGCTTCTACAAAAGTACCGTATGGTTTTCGTCCGTGGGCACTGCCATCAAAATCCAAGAGTTTTGTGTATGTATCTGTATCGGGGTCGAATTCGAAGACAACGCCATAATCAGAAGCTCCTCCGTATGCGGTCATTCCGTACATTTTTAAATTGGAAGAAGACTGCACCAAGGCACCAAATGGCTCACTTCCTTTTGATGTACCATCAAAATCGAGTTTTTTGGTAAAAATATCATTGGCGGGGTCGTATTCAAAAAGTACTCCTTTTCCGTATGTCCCTCCTAAATGGGTCATCCCATATAATTTGTCATTGATCCATGCTGTCAGTGTTCCGTGGGGTTCACTACCTTTCGAAACACCATCAAAATTTACTTTAATGGTATAAGTATTATTGATGGGATCATATTCGAAAAGAACACCGTTGTTGGAGCTTCCTCCCTTGGTCGTCATACCATAAAGTTTTCCATTGTTTGATTTTACCAAGGATCCTTCTGGTACACCTCCAATGGTATTGATATTGAATTCAATTTTTGAAATGTATGTATGATTAACAGGGTCATATTCAAAAAGAACACCTTCTTCAAGTATTCCACCTCCCGGCACCAATCCATAAAATTTCCCGTTATCGGCTTCGCATAATTCGGAAAAACTAGGATATTCCCCATGTTGATTGTTTGAAAAATTGTGGCGAATCGATAAGTTATTGCCATTTGCATCCACGCTGAAAATGGTTCCGCCATCATTTATGCCGCCATTTGAGGTCGTTCCCCATAATTCGGTGTTTTGGGCTTGAGTGTATGTAATTGAAAAGAGGGTAAAGAATAGTCCCTGAAGAAAAAGTCTCATATTTAAATGGGTTTGAATGAAGCATTTTGTAATTATGAAGGAGCTAAAATAACCAAAAAGCTTTTTGGTTTTTGGATGGTGCCATTAAAGAATTGAAAAAAATGATAAATGTTCACTTTTAGGAGTTTAACGCACCTTCGAAGTCATTATTCGGTTTAAAATTTAAAACACATCATTACTTTAATTATATTTACAACCAGCATTTTTGACTAATTAATACCTAACCATGAAAAAAGGATTCATCTTTTTAATGACTTTCCTATTCGGGATGTCATTGTCGGCCCAAGATTTTTCCAAAAGAATACAATCATTCCAAGATAAGACTCAAGCAAAAATCAGAATGGAAGAAGGCTCCCAAACCCTTCAGTTCATCAAATTCCCTAAAGAAGCACCACTAGTAGTAGATGGGGCAAACCTTGAACAAAAAGTTCAGAATTTTATTAAAGAACACCAAGACGTTTTCTTGGGAAAGAACGGACATCAGGAATATAAATTGATGAAGGAAGATGAAGATAATTATGGATTCCATCATCTAACATACGAATTGATGCACGAAGGAGTTCCTGTGTTTGGAAGTCAGGTGAAATTCCATTTCAACCCGCAAAATAAATTGACGATTATTAATGGGACGATTCACCCCGAAATGGAGATCTACCCTTTTCCAAGTTTAAATGAAACAGAGGCAGCAGCTATTGCCATTACCCTTATAGAGGAACAAACGGGAGGTCAATACCACAAACCTCTCTTCACGCAATCCACAGAATTATACATTTTTCAAGATAAATTATTGGAAAACCAAGAAGGGCGTTTCCATCTGGTATATGAAGTGGAAGTCAGGAATAATGCCGATGTTCGGGAATTTCTTTATATCGACGCCCATACGGGAAAATTGGTCGAACAATTTACAGGAATGTGCCAAGCCTTATTCCGTAGATTGTATGATATCGATTTGAGCACCCAAATTTGGGAAGAGGGAAATGCATTCCCAGGAACTCTCGGAGCTTGGGAACAACGAGAATTGATTGGTGCAGAAGACATGTATAATCTTTTCGAAAATACATTCGGTTTTACCTCCTATGATGGTTTGGATGCCGAAATGAGAACCATCCATAATAACCCGGATATTATTTGCCCCAATGCCACATGGAATGGAACAACCGCCAATTATTGCACAGGAACAGCTTCTGATGATGTGGTGGC
>JAHDDR010000089.1:6179-18283 GCA_020629255.1 Saprospiraceae bacterium
TTTTGGAGGGCTCAAAGTGTGTATCTCACCAATGTGAGTGATTTCGAAAATAATGCGGATGCCCTTGAAGCGGCTTGTGCTGACTTAATGGGTATTGATCTGGAAGGTTTATCTTTTTCAGGAACGCCTGCTGGACCTTCTGGTGAAATTATCACTTTGGCAGATTGCCAAGAAGTAACGGATGCTATTGCTGCTGTGGAAATGAGAGCCTCGGTGCCGTGTAGTTTTTCGACACTCCTTACCAATCCTGCTCCAGATGTTTGTGCTGCAGGAAGTGGACCCAACATCATTTTTTATGATGATTTTGAATCTGGTCTTGGTAGCTGGACAGTTACCCAACATCCCGTAAATCCGGGCGATTGGGACCCTCGGGAATGGATCATCGAAGGTAGCTTGCCCGCTTCCAGAACGGGTTCTGCTGCTTATGGTCCAGACCCCATTCCGGTAGGAAATTGTTCTACCGATTTTGATAACGGTATTATCAGAATGCAAAGCCCTTTGATCACCATTCCGGCAGCAGTGGCCACTCCTGTGGAAATGAGGTTTACCCATTACGTAGCCACTGAAACATCTTGGGATGGAGCCAATATTAAATATAGTTTGAATGGGGGGGCTTGGACATTATTACCCAATGCTGCATTTACATTCAATGGTTATAATGGCACTCTAAATACAGCAGGAGCAGGCAATGATAATCCCATGGCAGGTGAAGCGGCGTTCCATGGTGCGGATGAGGGTAGTGTAATAAGCAGTTGGGGAGAAAGTGTCATCGATTTGGATGGTTTGGGCTTAGCTGCGAATGATGATATCCGAATTCGCTTCGAAGTAGGGGTGGATGGTTGTAATGGAAATGATGGGTGGTATGTAGATGACGTTTTGATTTATAATTGTGTGGTCGGATTACCTGTTGAGTTTGTTTCTTTTACGGCAAAGGCAAAAGGAGATAATGCTATCTTAGAGTGGATAACAGCATCAGAAATCAATTCTTTGAAATTTGATATTGAAAGAAGTTTAGATGGAACTTCTGGATGGAGAAAAATTGGTGAAGTGGCAGCAGCAGGAAATTCATCAGAACAAATCGAATATCATTTTAGAGATGAAGAGCCTTCTTATGGTAAAAATTATTATCGCCTGAAACAATGGGATAAAGATGGTTCGTTTACTTATTCGGATATAGAATCCGTTATTTTTAGAAGAGGGATGTATGCCGGTATTTCTATACAGCCCAATCCGTTTTCAAGTTCATTTTCTTTAGCTGTTCCTACACTTGGAAATGAAGAAATTCAAATTGAAGTTTTTGATGCTTCGGGTAAAATCATACTACAAAAAAATAAAAATGTAATAAATGGGGAATCTGTTTTAATGCATGAAATGGATAATTTACCCCAAGGAGTTTTCTGGCTGCGAGTCAATACAATGCTAGGTACATATACAGAAAAAATCATCAAGGTTTTGGATTGATGCAAATGCTATAAAAAATGTATTCGTCCCGAATTTCCAAATAGTTGGAAATTCGGGATTTTTACTTTATCAAAAACCTAAATTGGTTTTTAATAATTTAATGGCAATAGCCAAAAGAACAATGCCAAAAACCTTTCTTAAAATAGCAGAACCTTGTACACCTATTTTTTTATGAATCCACCCAGAAGATTTAATCACGATGTAAATAATAATCAGATTGATAATAATTCCTAAAGCCACTTCCAACTGATTATATTCTGCACGTAAGGAAAGGATCGTGGTTAATGTTCCTGCACCTGCAATAAGAGGAAAGGCAATAGGAAAAATAGAAACCGTACTCACCTCTTTATCTTCCTTGAAAATTTCACGACCCAAAACCATTTCCAATCCCATTAAAAAAATAATGATTCCCCCAGCAATGGCAAACGATTTTACATCCACACCAAAAAGAGATAAAATACCTTCGCCTACAAATAAAAAAGTAATCATTAAAATACCAGAAGCTATCGTTGCTTTTTCTGCTTCTATTTTATTCCCTTTTTCTCTTAGGCTAATAATGATGGGAATATTTCCTACAATATCAATAATAGAAAATAAAATTAAAGTAACAGCTAATAATGATTGGATTTCCATAACTTGGTTTTGATTGATTTGAAATTTATCCTTTCGCTTCTATGTGTTTATTTTTTATTCGATTATCATGACGGTTTTTATAATCCAAAAATAATTCTTGTTGTTGTTGTTGAGTAAGGGGAGGATTCTTGGTATAAAAACCTTTTGTATTTCTTTGTCGATATGCCTCATATAACGTTACAGCACATGCTACGGAAATATTCAGGCTCTGGACAAAGCCTGCCTGAGGAATGATAAAATTCCCATCACATTGTTTTAGGGCTTCTTCGGAAACACCGTCATGTTCATTTCCAAACAATAAAGCCACCGATTCGGTTAAATCCAATTTGTGCAAAGAAACCGCATCTGCATCTAAATGCGTAGCAAAAACTTTATCATATTTTTTCCGGATATGCTTGAAACAAGCTTCCGTATTATTATATAAATGGACATCGACCCATTTCCTTGCCCCCGCAGAAGTTCGTTGCCCCAAAGTAACGTTTGTCACATTAAAATCTTTCTTGGATTGCAGGATGAATATTTCCATGATACCCACAGAATCGCAGGTACGGAGAACCGCACCAATATTGTGTTGGTCGTGGACATTCTCCAGAATTACAGTGAGGTGGGGTTGTCTCTTCCGTATCACCTCCTTGAATCTTTTTTCTCTTTTTTCTTCCATGTTCTAAATAATCTCTTGCAAAAGTAATCAACACTATCGAAATAATTACCTTTGCCCCCATGACTTTGGATGAGTTATATATGAACCGATGCTTCGAATTAGCCATGAAAGGGAATAACCAAGTCGGAAACAATCCTTTTGTCGGAGCAGTAATTGTCCATGAAGGGCGAATCATCGGAGAAGGTTGGCACCAAAAATATGGAGAAGCCCATGGTGAGGTTTCTGCGTATAATGATGTAAAGGAGGAAGACAAAAAATATCTATCCGAATCTACGATTTATGTCAATTTAGAACCCTGTTTCCATCATGGAAAAACGCCCCCTTGCGTAGATTTGATCCTCAGGGAAAAATTAAAAAGGGTTGTGATTTCTTGCTTGGATCACCACCCTTTGGTAGCAGGCAGAAGCGTACAGAAATTAAGGGAACATGGAGTAGAAGTCACCACAGGCATATTGGAAAAAAAAGGACGGTTTTTGGCTCGTCGTTTTTTTACCAACGTAGAAAAAAAACGTCCTTACATTATTCTGAAATATGCACAAAGCGAAGACGGTTTCATCGGTCAAAAGGGGAAACAAATTTGGCTGACGGGTCCTTTGGTGAAACGTAGGGTGCACAAATGGCGTTCGGAAGAAACTGCCATTATGGTAGGAACCAATACGGCAGAGGTAGATAATCCTAATCTGACGACAAGACTTCATCCGGGACCCAATCCGATTCGGATTGTTTTGGATAGGAAAGCAAGACTTGAAAATAATTTGAATATTTTTAATGGAGAAGCGAAAACCATTATCATTTCTGAAAAAGAAATCAAGCATGAAAATATCAAACATATAATATTGGATTTTAATGGTGATTTTTTAAATCAACTCATGAAACAATTATTGGAAGAGAAAATCAAATCCATTATTATAGAAGGAGGGGCAAAATTGTTGAATTCATTTATTCGACAAAACCTTTGGGATGAAGCTCGCATTTTTACTTCATCAAAAGTATTGGGAACAGGAATTCCGGTTCCAAGAATTTTAGGCATAGAAAAGAAATCCGAGGAAAAGATCGGAGAAGATCGTCTTTGTATATATTTTAATCATGATGAGTAATGCTGGATATTGGGTTCATATATCTTTTGTTGAGCATTGTCTCCACCGCTTTAATCAATTTAATTCTTCGAGCCTACGACAAGTATGATGTCAATACTTTTAGGGCTATTGTTATTAATTATTTTGCTTGTTCTTTTTTCGGTTCTTTAGTATTGGGGCGATTTCCATTACAATGGGGTTGTTGGAACGAAAAATGGTTTCCATATTCTATTGGATTGGCTTTGCTATTTATTGTCGGATTTAATATCGTAGCCAAAACGGTTCAAATATTTGGTGTTACAGTAGGTTCGGTTGTTCAGAAAATGTCTTTGATACTTACCGTTGCCTTTGGTATTTTATTTTTTAAGGAAAGCTCAAATATCGTCAAATTATTAGGGGTCGCTTTAGCACTTTTAGCCGTCATCCTAACCAATTGGCCTTCTAATAATGAAGGAGCCATTGTTTCCCCTAAATTATTGAAACGTTTTTTTTATTTTCTGATCCTCACCTTTCTTATCGATGCTTCGATCAGTATTGCATTGCAATACATAGAACTAAGGGTTGCTCCACAAGGCAATGATCCTTCATTTATTATTTTCCTATTTCTTATGGCAGGATTTTTTGGGCTCATGTACTGGACGTTTCAATTGGTACAAGGGAAAATGAAACCGGAAAGGAAAGATTTTATTGGAGGGTTGGTTTTGGGTGTTCCCAATTTTGCCTCATTATATTTTCTGATGTTGGCTTTGGGACAACCCGGATGGGAAGGCTCAGTCATTTATCCGATTGCCAATGTGGCAATTATTGGTTGTTCTGCCTTGTTGGCCTTTATATTTTTCAAGGAGAAATTATCTAGGATAAATCAAGTAGGTGTGGTAGTTGCTATGTTGGCTATATTGTTAATTGGCTTTTCAAAGCCAATCTTTCTACTATTTTAAATAAGAGTAAGTTGTGTTTGTTCTACAAAAAAGAGAAAACCCTTACCTCTTAAGAGGTAAGGGTCTCTAACCCAAACAAATAAACACAAAAACTACTTTTAAACAATCTTGACATTACAAATATAAATCCTGTATAAGATTTAGTAAAGGAGACATGAAAAATTTTGTGACATTAAATATTAGTAAATATCAATAATTGGCAGGGCCTTAACACATTGATTATCAATTTAATACAAAAAAAATAAATTATTGATGGCAAAAAAGGAAGGGAAATTAACTGGAGATATTTTAAAAAAAGAAAACCCTCACCTCAAAGAGGTAAGGGTCTCTAACCCAAACAAATAAACACAAAAACTACTTTTAAACTAATTATAATTCAAATGTAAGTCCTAAATGTATTTTGAGAAATAGCTTGCTATATTTTTTGTGACATTAAAAAACGCATTTTTTACATATTTTCATATTGATTATTAGCTGTTTGTAGTGCTTTTTTGTGTCTGAATACAATTGAAATATTTATCGAAAAAGACCTAAGATTAGCATATATCAACGACTTTTTAACAACTTTCATGTTTAGGAAGGAGTAGAGCCATATTTTATTCTATTTTCTTAGGATAAAATGATATTTTTTCAAGAAGGATTTATCTTTGCTAAAGGAGAAGAGCCTTATTTTGGATAGGATAAAAATAATTAGAAATGATTGTATTATTATCTCCGGCTAAAACGCTGGATTTTGAATCGGCCGAATATGATTTCCATACCAAACCCCGCCTGTTAAAAGATAGTGGCGAATTGGTTGGAATATTGAAGAGCAAAAGGAGTAGCGATCTGCAAAAGTTGATGAAAGTCAGTGAGAAGATTGCGGATTTGAATGTAGAGCGGTTCAATCAGTTTTCGACTCCTTTCAATAAGAAAAATGCAAAACCCTCTGTCTTGGCTTTTAAAGGAGATGTTTACACGGGGTTGCAGGCAGAAGACTTCGACAAAGAAGAATTAAAATTTGCACAAGAACACATCCGGATTCTTTCTGGTTTGTATGGTGTCTTGCGGCCGATGGATTTGATGCAACCCTACCGCCTAGAAATGGGAACGAAACTCTCTACGGAAAGAGGAAAAAATCTATATGATTTCTGGGACGACAGAATCACAAAATTACTGAACAAGGATCTCAAGAATGTAAAAGGTGAT
Source organism: Saprospiraceae bacterium (assembly GCA_020629255.1). Taxonomy (GTDB): domain Bacteria; phylum Bacteroidota; class Bacteroidia; order Chitinophagales; family Saprospiraceae; genus JAHDCE01. The sequence continues at coordinate 12,137 of JAHDDR010000089.1, forward strand.
GTAGTGATTAATTTGGCATCCAAAGAATATTTCAATTCTGTAAAAACAGAGAACCTAAAGGGAGAATTATACCACATCAATTTTAAGGAAAATAGGAATGGGGTCTATAAAATTATTTCTTTCAGTGCAAAAAAAGCAAGGGGAATAATGGCGAGATATATCATTAAAAATAAAACCACTTCGCCGGATAAACTGAAAAAATTCAACGAAGATGGCTATTCGTTCAACAAAGAATTGTCAAAAGATAAGGATTGGGTTTTTACTCGGTAATTATTCTGTCTTAATAAATAAATTAAATTGAATTGAATGTAATAGCTTCCAATAAAAACACTAAAAATTCCAAGCGTGAGTTTTTAGTGTTTTTTATTTCATTTTTATTTCTATTTATTTACGTTTTTCTAAGAGCGTATTTTATTTCTTTTGCCCATGATGAAAGTCTGACTTATACTATTTTGCAAGGAAATGTAGAATGGAAAAACGATCCGAATAATCACGTCTTGAACACTTTTTTGATGAGATGGATTCAGAAAGGGGGTGGCAATATAGAATGGGTTTTAAGGCTGCCGAACATTCTAGCTTTTATTGTATATGGATGGGCTTTTTGGAAAATAGTTCGGACCGATAAAAAGGGAATGAATCAGATTTTGTTATTTTGTCTTTTATTTTTTAATCCCTTTATTTTAGATTTGTTTTCTGTAGCCAGAGGTTATGGTTTGTCTCTAGGATTTCTTTTGATGAGTTTACTTTTTTTGCTTAAAACTCCAGGAAAAGAAAGCACTATTCATTCATTTACGTATAATTTTTTCTTTTCTGTTACTTGGGCATCTTTAGCCTTGTTTTCCAATTTAGCTGTTGTGAATTATTATATAGCATTACTAGGGATTTGGGTGGGACAATATTTATATGTGGAATATGTCAAGAAAAAAGGTAACTCAGGTGTAAAATGGAAATTGTGTTTTTTATTTTTAGGTGCTATCATTCCATTGGGATATGGTCTAAATAGGTTGCTTTGGTTAAAGGGCTTGAATAAACTTTATATTGGAGAAAAATCTGTATGGAATTCTTTGGATATATTGCTACAGAGAGTTTTTTATTTCTCCAATTACTCCGAAATCACCTTGTTCATCATGAAATTAATTATTCCCATTTTATTTATTCTAGGAATATTTTCTTTGTTTTTGAAAAAAGAAAACCAAGAAAAAGGAATAAAAACAGGAGCTTTACTCATACTAATTCTACTAGGCTTATTTTTGGAATTCCATTTGTTCGGCGCCAATTATCCTACAGCAAGAACAGCCGTTTATTTAATTCCCATTTATTCTTTGTTTTTATATTATTCTCTATTTAAAAATCTATGTTCTTACCGGCCAAAAATAGGGAAAGTCTTGACATTAATTCCAAGCGTTATTTTAGCCCTTCATTTTTTTTCGAATATCCAACTAAAAAAAACAGTGATATGGAATTACGACGCCCATACCAAACAAGTCATGCAAATTATACAAGAAAATATAAAGGGTGGAGAAGAGAAAAAGACAATGTCCAATAATTGGTTATTTGAACCGACGATTAATTATTACATTTCCACAAATCAAATAAAATTGGAACAAGCCAATAGAGCAGGCGTAAATTTTTCTTCCGATTTTATTTATGATTTTAAAAACCAGGCATCACCTGAAGGGTTCGAAAAAATAGCGGAATTTGAAGAACCTGCCACCATTTTATGGAAAAAGAAAAGCGTTGTTTCAGAATAATCTAAAACAACGCTTTTGAATTTTTGAGCAAGAAAAATCTTAACCCAAGAATTCAACCTTACCTGAGTCCAAGTGGTAATAAGCTGGAATGATTTTAATCTTACCCGCTTCAGCCGCTTCTCGGATAATCGTAGAACGATTCATCAATTCTTCTGCCGTCATAATGGCATTGGTTCGAACCACTTCGGTAATACTTGCACCTTCTCCCGCTTTATGGATAGCTGGAGTAATGTGGTACAATAAGTGATTCAAGTTATGGCCATTATCGCCACCATTTACAGCAGCGGTTACAGCACCACAACTTTGGTGTCCCAATACCACAATCACTTTAGAGCCACAATGTGCCACAGCATATTCCATACTGGCAATAGAAGAATTGTTGGCAATATTTCCAGCCACTCTGACTACGAATAATTCACCTAGCCCCGTATCGAAAGCCAATTCAGGAACAACACGGCTATCCGCACAACTCAAAATGATGGCATAAGGCTCTTGCCCTCCTACCAAAATATCTCTTCTTTTACTGTCTTGTAATTTTCCATCTAAATGGTCGGCAACGAAACGTTCATTACCTGACTTCAATCGTTGGATTACATCTTCAATTGTCATAATTAATGTTCGTTTTAATTTTTTTTTAAATGAGTCCAAATATAAAATGATTCTTGAAATAAAAAACCTTCATTTTCAGACTTTATTACGAATAGTTTTTTTATCAACAATGGATAAGCCATTTTGTTGGCAGATAATACTAATCCATATTCAAATCTGGTAATAAAAAAAGCCAACCGTTTGCGGTTGGCTTTTTTTATTATCCTCCGAAATCATCAAAGGAAATATTTTCTTCAGGTACCCCTAGCCTATCTAAGGTATCAATGACTGATTTATTCATCATTGGAGGACCACAGAAATAATATTCTATTTCTTCCGGCTCCGGGTGGCTTTTCAGATACTGCTCATAACATACTTGCATGATGTATCCTTGGAAACCATCTCCTTCCGCATCTATATTTTCTTTTACATTCCAATTATCTTCCGGTAATGGGTTATCCAACGCTACATAGAAACGGAAATTCGGGAACTCTCTTTCGATCGCTCTGAATTGCTCGATGTAGAACAACTCTCTTTTGGTTCGTCCACCATACCAATAAGATACTTTACGATCGGTCGTTTTCAAGGTATGGAATAAATGGAACAGGTGTGAACGCAATGGAGCCATTCCCGCACCACCACCAATATATACCATTTCTTTTTTCGTTGGTTTGATGAAGAACTCTCCATAAGGACCCGAAATGGTTACTTTGTCACCCGGTTTTTGATCGAATACATAAGAAGAGCAAACGCCAGGATTCACATTCATCCATCCATTCGTATTTCTATCCCACGGTGGCGTTGCAATACGGATATTCAACATGATAATGTCTCCCTCTGCAGGGTGGTTGGCCATCGAGTAAGCACGGAACTGAGGTTCCGGATTCACCATTTTCAAGGGCCATAGGTTGAATTTATCCCACTCGGATTTGAATTTCATCTTATCATCACCATGATGTTCCGGGTGTGCAGAAATATCAAAATTCTTATATTCTACGGTTATTGTAGGTACATCAATTTGGATATATCCTCCAGATTCGAAATCCATGGTCTCCCCTTCCGGCAACCTTACTACAAATTCCTTAATGAAAGAAGCCACGTTATAATTCGAATCGACTGTACATTCGAATTTCTTAATTCCGAATATTTCTTCTGGAATACTGACTTCCATGTCCTCACGCACTTTAACCTGACAAGCCAAACGTTTGTTCTCCGCCGCTTCTTTACGAGTCAAGTGGTTCATTTCTGTTGCTAAAACATCACCACCACCTTTGTGTACATGACATTCACACATAGCACAAGTTCCTCCACCACCACAAGCGGAGGGCAAGAAAATGCTCTTGGATGAAAGTACGTTTAAAAGTGTCGTACCTGGTTTTACCACCAAAGGATTTTCTTCATCACCATTTACGATAATGTTGACATCTCCTTGAGGCACCAATCTTTTCCTTGCAGAAAGCAACATATAGGATAACGCAATGATCACAGCACTAAAAACTGCAACCGCCAATCCTATCAATATTATATCCTCTGTTCCAAAAAGAATTATCATTGTTTATATTTTTAGTAGAAGTTAAAGACTACTGATACTTTTATTTTATACGCCTAAATCGATTCCCATCAAGGACATGAAAGCCATGCCCATAAGTCCAGTGATGATGAAGGCCATGCCCAATCCTCTCAATGCCGGAGGAACGTTGGAATATTTAATTTTCTCCCGGATGGCAGCAATAGCGATAATTGCCAAGAACCAACCGAAACCCGAACCCATTCCAAAGGCTACTGAATCTCCAAAATTATACTCCCGAGAAACCATGAATAATGAACCACCCAAGATGGCACAATTTACAGTAATCAAGGGCAGGAAAATACCTAAGGAATTATACAAAGATGGAGAAAATTTCTCGATGACCATTTCTACCAATTGTACCATTGATGCAATAACAGCAATGAACAAAATGAATCGTAGGAAAGTAAGATCTTGTCCAAAAATACCTGTATCTGATAATAGATATTCGTTGATGAGCCAGTTGATAGGCATCGTAATACCCAAAACGAAAATAACGGCCAATCCTAAACCGAATGCGGTTTTGATGGTTTTCGAAACAGCTAGATAGGAACACATTCCCAAGAAATACGCCAAGACCATGTTCTCGACAAAAGCTGCTTTCAAAAATAAATTTAATGCATCCATTATATATGAAATTGATGTATTGTTTTACAATTAATTATTTGATAGGAATTAAGAAATATCTACTAAGTCTTTGTTCCAAGATCTTTGTACCCAAATAATAACTCCGATAATAAACATCGAAGATGCCGGAAGCACCATCAGACCATTATTCGCATACCAGGAGAACCATGTGCCGATGCCGCTTTCAGCAGCCGTATTGATCCAATAACTGGTTGTAGCATTATTGGCACCAATGATATTGATTCCTCCCCACGGGCTACCTGCCATTAAGGTTCCTTTTCCAAATATCTCTCTAATAACAGCAATAATGATAAGGATTAATCCATATCCTAAACCGTTACCGATTCCATCTAGGAATGAACGCCAAGGTTTGTTAGCCAAAGAGAAGGCTTCCAAACGTCCCATTACAATACAGTTGGTAATGATCAATCCGATAAAAACGGATAAATCTTTATATACCGGATAACTCGCCGCTTTCAGTGTTAACTCAACGATGGTTACCAAACCGGCAATAATGACCAATTGGACGATCATTCTAACCTGTCCCGGAATAAGGTTTCTTAATAAAGATGTGATAAGTGCAGCAAATCCACAAACAAATACCACTGCCACAGACATCACCAATGCTTTGAAAGTAAGGGTTGTTACCGCCAAGGCAGAACAAATCCCCAACACCTGAACCGTTACCGGATTGTTACTATCCAATGGATCGGTTAAGAGTTTCCTTTCTTTTTTACCAAATAATGGTTCTTTTTCTTGAACTGCAGTTTCAGCCATTATATATAGGTTTTAAAAACTGTTTATTTTAATTTGATGTTCAAAAGTGCTAATTATAATTTAGCTAGGGCTTTTTCGTAATACCGCAAGCCTCGTTCCAACATTTCAGTTACACCATCACAAGTAACGGTTGCCCCTGAAATACCATCCACCGCATGAAGATTGGTTTTATCCGCTCCTCCCTTCTTCACCAATACAGAGACATATTCTCCCTCTTTATTCATGATTTTCTTATTCTTGAAACTGGTCGGAAAAGTAGGATTGTCCTTAATTTCCGCACCGAGTCCCGGTGTTTCTCCTTTATGGTCGAAAGATGTGCCAACAATGGTATTCTTATCAGCATCCAAGGCAATGTAGCCCCAAATTTCATCCCAAAGACCACTACCTCTTACCGCAGTAATGTAATTTTTCCTCCCAGATTCAGGATTGTTGTAAATATACAAAGGATGAAGTCTTTCTTTCTCGCTTTTCTTTTTCTCTTTCGCCAAGTCTAAATCTTCGGCTAACCCCGGTTTATCCTTGAAATTACGAGCCTTTTTTACATCAGCTTCTTCATACTTCTTCCCTTCCATGTCATACACAGATTGTTGCACATTCTTCGAAAAGAAAGAAACTACTTCTTCATCTGACATATCATCTACACTATCACTAACGGCTTTCAATACCGCTCGTTTATTGAAGATGGCTTCATTCGCTTGGTGGATAGGTTTTAAAAATGTATTCATACCGGCTAAGACTACTGCCACCACAACAGTCATAATGAATACGAACGTATATATATATCTAGTACTATGCACGGCTTAAACGTTTATTTATGTTAGCTTGTAATACATAATG
>JAHDDR010000090.1 GCA_020629255.1 Saprospiraceae bacterium
TCCTTAAAACAAAAAAAAATCCGAGGCAAAGCCTCGGATTTTTTTTTGTTTACATATTGAATGATACGTATTGTTGTCAAGCGCCGACAAACCCTTTAATCATGATGACAAGCCCGATGAGCATTATCCCTGTAAAAATACGGACACTTTCTCCTTGTAAAGTAGCTAGTGTAAGACCAATTCCGATTAAAAGAATTCCTCCACCAATAATAACATAAAAAAATCGGGTGGTGGGTTTATTTTGTGTTCTGATCGACTCCAATTCGTTGAGTTGATAAATAGCATTATTTTTCGGATAAAAATCGGTATTGACAGAATTAATGATTTCTTGTCGTGGAACGCCTTGTCTAAATGATTGGGCCACTTTATCCCTTTCTATTATTCTAAGGGCTTCTCGTTCCATCTGGATTAATTCTTTGATTTCACCTTCATCTAATAAATTAAAATCAGAATGGGTGATCGGTTCTTTGTTTAATAATTTAAATTGAATGGTAGCCCTATATTTTTCACCGATTATTTTTCGAGAACTCTCCATAATTTTATGGATGTCAGAATCGGAAAGATTTTCAGCGATTAAATGATCTTTAATTTGTTGGGTAGATTGATTGTTGAAGAGTTTTTCAGCAACACCTTCTGCGTATTTTATTTTGTCTTTATACTTCATGTTCTATAAGGTTAAACTTTTACAAAATATTAAATGATTAAAATAAAAATTTAGGCTTCCGGCAAAACCGGAAGCCTAAATTAAAAAATATTGTATTTATTACCAAATGCTCCACCAATCTCCATCCTCTTCTTTTTGTGGAGTGGATTTAGGTTCGGACACATTTATTTTTTGTTGAGGAGCTTCTTTTTTCTCCGCTTCTATTTTTTCCAAATGTTTTTGATAAATGGCTTCAGCCGATTTTTTAATTAAGGGATCGGAAAATAATGCCCTTACTTTTTTCATTAATTTTTCTCCTTTGTCCGGATCGACCATTCTTACAAAATTGGCAAATCCTAATATACTATTTATCGGATGTCCTGTACCCCAACGTATGCCCTCTAAACTTTTTGTCTTTTCAATTTGATGTAAGACGGATCTAAATCGTTTTAATTTTTTTCTAGCAATGGATAATTTTTCATTGACTACAATTCCGGTCACTTCTTTTTTTCCTCCTTTTCGCATCGTGTGGATTTTTTTTGGGTGGATGGTGAAGTTTTCTTCTTCTACTATTAATTTCGTTTGCCACATTAATTTTTTATACAATAAATCATTAGGCTCGTTTGTAGAAAAAGTCATGTCGTCGGCGTAGCGAGAATAGGTGAGTCCAAGTTTGTTAGACATGCCCACCATTCGTTTGTCCAACCGATTACATATAACGTTCGTTAGGGCGGGACTGGTGGGAGCTCCTTGAGGTAAAAACCGTTCTCCTTTTGCGACGTAATATATTTCACCATCCAATTCTACTTGATCCATTTCGGGTTCGGAACACATCAAAGCGAAAATAGTGGATAATTGTCCGGAATATCCGAAGGATCTAAAAATTCCCTTTATTCTTTTAAAAGTGATGGTTGGGAAAAAATTCTTTAAATCAATATTAATAATAAATTCTTTTCCTAAATGTGGTTTAGCATTGGTGATAATTGATTTTTCAGGAATAAAACCATGTGCTTTTTCGTGGGATTCTAATTTGTATAAAATATTTTCCAAGATCCAATACTGGGCATTTTTTAGATGGATCATGGGAGCCGAAATAATTCGTTGTCCTCCGGATTTTTTAGGGATGGAAAATCGAGTGTAATGCGAAGTGGTAGAAACATTTCGGGCATAACATAAATAACGAATATTGCCTAAGGTTAATTTCATGGCTTCTGCCAACGCTATAACATCCTCGAAATAGGGGAGCCCTAATTCATTTAATTTTTTTTTATCGCTTTCTTTATGGTTTAAACCTCTAGAGAATCCTTCGCCTAAATAAAGAATATCTGTTTCTTTTTTTTCTTCCCAAGCGGCTGCTTTTTCTTTTCTTTTTTCTTCCCTTCTTATTTTTGTTTCTTCGCGTTTAGCTTTGGCTTCCGCCATCCTTTTTTTCCTCATTTCTTTGAGGAGCTTTTCTTTGTTTTGCCAAACTCTTTTTTTGCGAAGAAGGGATTGTAATTCACGGTTTAACTCGCCGGATTTTTTAATTAATTCTTCCGACATTTTTGGAACACCACCTTCGGTATTCCAAAAACCCAATTTTTTCATTTCGTTCAAAATGAATTCGGATTTCGATGTCTGTCGAATTAAATCATATAATTCCTGACGAGTACGTGGTTGTTGATCAGCCATAAGAGAATTAATTAATTGTTTATTGTATTATTTTTCACTGCATTATTTTTAAAAACTTCTAATCTTTTTTGTGGTGGCAAAGCGACATTCAATCATGTACGATTCTTCCTATTGGGTTCGGATTTAGAAGGTTCTAACACATCATAATGAGTAAATAAATTTTTCAAATAAAAAAATAAAAAAACCGCTATTCCAAATATTTGGGAAATAGCGGTTAACTACGGGAACAAATGTTGCCGACCTTTGTCGGAAACAGTCCATCAGAATGGATGAAAAAATAAGTCACCTAATTAAAGGCTTCTACGCAAGAACAAAAAACTAAAACTATATGTATCTGATTATTCGAAAATAAATTCAGAATAAAATTTTTATTGAAAAAATAAATGACCTACAACAACATGGATCTGTTGGAAATAAATCGAATGCCGATAGCAACATTCAGTACATATAGAATAGCTTTTTTAAAACCGCTATTGTCAAAAATATTGTAGGAAAATAAAAGGAAAAAAGAGGAAAGGAAAATGGGAAGCACCGCTTCTTACAATCTCAAGACTAAGTGAATCAACTCCAGTGAATATAGGTATATACCCTACTATTCATTAAAGTTGAACCTACGGTTCGGAACCGGTCTTTGATGAATAGTAGGGTATATACCTATATTCATATTATCAAGATTCCTACTTAGTGATGCATGGATAAGTATTTGTCACGGATGCCGATAGCAGCAACCAAAATTCAAGCTCTTTGGTGCTCCCCGTTTCCTTTCTCATTAGAAAGAATGTCAAATATAAACAATCTTTCGTCCAATTAAAAAAAATAAAACTAACCTTCGTGTATTCTCAAGACTAGGCAAATCAACTCCAGCGAAGTTCATGGCGTTGGTCCCATAAAAATTATATGAAGTCTCCGACTTGATTCCGTAGAGAATTTCTATGGGACCAACGCCATAAACTTCGTATAATTAAGATTTCCGCCTAGTAATGCATGGATGAGTAACATTCACGAATGCCGATAACAGCATTCTGTTAGCAAAAGTTATTCGAAGAATGGATACTTTGAATAGCTAACAAGCAAGGTGTAATATTTCGGACGAATTTCCTTTCAAATTGTTTTTCCCGACTTTTCGAGAAAAATAGTTGTAAATGGGGTTGGAGTATGTTCAGTTTTGACACTTCAGGCTAAAAACAACTTATTTCAACCTGTACTTCGTTTTTGGTTAAATCTAGTTTTCATGCCTCGTCCAGATTAAAAGCGTTTGTTTTTATTCCCAAAAGCCAAATCTGAACATACTCTAGTTGTTTTTGGAGCTATACCCCGTTGTTCGTTGATTATACTATAAAGATACGATCGATTATCGTATTTTGCAAATTATTTGATGATAAAATTTCATTATTTTGATAATGTTTTTTTACGCGCTGTCCGAAGTCTTAGACTTCGGACAGCGAAGCTATTTATTATCTCTATTAAATTTCATGCGTAAAGCCAGGATGTGTTCACAAGGACCTTTTCTCATTTGATTCATGTTGTAAAAATTACAGCTACATGATCCTTTTGTAATTCTTTCATCCTTATCTATCCAAACTTCAGGATGATATGTTTTGTGATGATCTCGAACGGTTCCCGTCAATTTTAAAATGCCATCATTTTCTGTTGCTTGAACCGTTACTTTTCCGGCGTCAATTAATTGCGTAGCTTTTCCTTCTTGCGGACTCGAAAATCGAAGAGCATCCATAGGGAGCGGTTCTCGGCTCAATTCTCGAATTCTATATTTTTTTAAGTTCATGTCATATATAGCACGTCCGGCTTGTGTGTAGGCAGATAACGCTCCGCCCACAACATCTGTACCTAAGCCTAATCGGTTGGCTAGGGAGTCAACGTCTTCTACCCAATTTTCTTTGAGTGCATCATAAACTGTTTTTTTCGTTATATCGTCTACCTGCATTCTGGGCGCCATTAAATCAAAATTGCCGGCTCTTGACCAATCGTTGGCGGTCCATCCGGAAAGACCTAAGGTAAAGTTCATGTCTCCTAAATCTGCGACATAAAAAGAAGGTAATCCGGTTCCCATTAATGTAATGGTGAATTTTTTGGCAACGGGTAGAAGTCGTTCTAAAATTAAAATTCGTCGACGTCCCCAAACTCGGATTTCTTTTTCTTCGGTTCCGTTATAAATAGAACGGGGGCAATTAATTTCGTAATTCCAAGGTTCTAAAATAACTTTGATGGGTTCTCCGGGTTTTAAAATATATTTCATGGAGCGAGGCCCATGTTTTTCTTTGTATCGTCGTAAATACAAACAAATATTATAAATATCCATCGGATGCAAATCAAAAGTGGCACCCCCCAAAGTCATGGCAGAACTGACTTGTAAAAATCCACGAACCCAACTATCCGGTAAATCGATTTTTACTTCTTTGTATAAATCTTCATTTTCTGTCGCCACTTCAAAACCACTGGGGTCGACTTTGAATTCGGTTTCTTTATAGTTTCTGATTTTTTGGAATTCTTTATATAAAGCATCGGAATAATCAATATTGGTTGTTCCGCATTCGAATTCATTTATTTTTTTAAATACATTATAATTGCATCCTAATTTTCCATAGGTGGATTCATCTTGAGAAAAACATTCAAAAAATATTTCATCGGGATGAACGGTAATGACAGGGTCAAGGACGAACCAAGCATCTCGATCTTTTTCGTAGATATAATTAAAATATTCTCTTTTTGCTTTGTTGAAAGGACCCATCACTTTTTGCCTTTCTGCATTTACTTGTTTTAATTCTTCACGAACGGTTTTTATTTTATTTTCGATTTCATCTTTTGCTCCAATTTTTTCTCCGATATATTCACTGAGCCAAATGTCTTCTTGTTTTTTTGCCCATTCCAAATATTCGGTTTTGTCTTTGGGTTTAAATCTCATGTCAGAAATAACGACATCATGCAAGGCAGAAATAGCTTCACGAAAATGAATGTGCTTTCCTAATTGTCCGACAAAAAAAGTAGGCTCTCTTAACGTATCTGGAGCAAAAGACATGCCCGTCGATGATGCCGAACTTTGTACAGAACTACTTCCGCCGTATTTATAATTAAATAGCATAATGAAATGGATTATAAAAGATGAAAGAAATAAATGAGAATAATTTTCTTTTTTATTGGGCGGATTTATCCGCCCAATAAAAAATTATGCTTCGATCGGTTTCAATGAAATTGGAACTTCGATGTGAGGATATTTTTCGTGTATATCCCGCATCATTTCAATAGCTGTGGATTTATCACCAATAGCAACGGTCAAAGAAAGTCGTTCTAAAATTCGAGCAACGACTTCTGCCGCTTCTGGCAATTTCATGGCTTCCTTTTTCAAGAAATTCAAAACTCTATTTTTTGCTGTTCTACCTTTATTTACTTGAGATAAAACCGTTACAAAATAAAATTCCAATTCTTTTAATTTTTCCAAATCATCGGAAGCATATCTTTCTAAATAATTTGTAGCAAATAATTGTAATTCATTCGTCGGGTGTTGACTTAGTTGCAATAAATATTGAGTGCCGTGTTCTTCCTTGAAAAATTTCGTAATTAATTCTCGTCCGAATGAAGATACGTCGGGTCTGACACTATCACATATGCTCACTAATAATTCAGGTGTCCAATCTTTATCTTTGAATTCTTTTCTGAAAAATTCGAAAGCAAAAGCACGAGTGTCGTCCCAACTAGAATCCATAATTCTAAGCGCATCTTCTCTTTCGTATTTTATTCTCGCTACATTTTCTCGGAACATTCTCCAAGAAATAGCCCTGCAAGCTTGAATTTCGTGAGTACCTAATCGAACAATATTTTTTACACTTAATGTTTCCGCAGGAATATATTTGTCGACTAATACGGTTCCTAATTCTTGGGCTTTTGTATGTTCGGAATTTAATAAACGGAAAATCTTTTTTCGTTCAATAATTTCCAAGTGTGGTTCTAATTCGGAAATTAATAAACTATAAATGTCTTCGTGAACACCTTCGTAATTTTCTTTTCGCAATAATACAGGAACAAATTTATTGACACAATCTTCTGCAAAAGATTGATGTTTGTCGGCTAATTTTTTAATGACCGGTTTTACTGCTTTTCGAACATCTTCTAAACGGGATGTGGCATATTTTACAAGTTCGTCTTGTTTTCCTAATAAAGTATTATCAGAAAATTGTCCGAATAATTTAATGCCGGTTTCTCGTAAATAAGCTTCTTTCGCGTTTAAGAAAGATTCGAAAATATCTGAAGGGATTTTTTCTGCTTCGGTTTTGTGTCGAAGGGTTAATTCTCCAGCGAATTTTTTATTTTCTTCTAAAGGATGTTTTAATAAATCCCGAATAATGCCGAAACCAATATTTTTTAATAATTCAGAGAAATTTAATAATAGAGTTTCGGCATAATCTTTTGCTAAAATATTGTTGTTTTTATTTTCATCAAATTTTAAAAGATGAGAAATAATTCTTCCAATTAATACTTGCTTTTGTGATTGGGTTAAATTTTTTGTGATGGTGGACATGTCTTTTTTCATCCAATCCCGAATATCTTTTTGCGGATGAAGGGTCATGGATAAAATGAAATCCGTATTGGAAAAATAAAAATCATAATTTTCAGAAATCCATTTTTTAGCCAAATCTCTTGCTTTTTCTAATTTCGAAGAAATAAGGGATAAGGTTAATTTCCTATTTGGATTTTTCGGGTCATATTTTTCTTTTGCCAATTCTAATGCCCATGATGCTGTTGGGGTATAATCTTTTTCTATAAATCGAACAATTAAATCCGAATCAATTTTATTTTTTAATGCAGAATAATCCGAATGGTTTTTAAATCGATGTAATGCAAATTCATGAATTTTTCCTAATTCTGATTCCGCTAAAAGATGAATATATGCTTTGGGCATTTTATCCCATAATTCTGGGCAAGCTTCTTCCCTTTCGTTGGGTGCAGGTTGTCCGGGTCTATAATTTCCAGAACAAACCCATTTTTTTCTTTGTTTATCATATTCGTAGCGAGAAGAATTGGCATAAAGAATATAATTCAAAAATAAAGAATCAGAAAAAGAATCGTAGTTCACTGTTTTTTTATGAAACCTCCGAGTTTTTTTGCTGTAATTCCAGCGAGTATCTTTTGTAGGTCGGGTATAATCTTTTTGGGTATAGGATAATAAAATGCCGGTTGCAATTTTAATATAATCCGTGTCTTTTTCTTGGGTTAATTTATTTAAGGATCTCCAAATTCTTCTATTAATATAAGATTTTGTTTTATTGGAGTAAGCAATTTTAGAATTGGATTTTTTTATTTCATTCTCCACATTTTTAATCCAATTGCCCCCTGCCCAAACACCCGATGAATATGTTGGTTTATGAAACATCGGATTTTGCTTTTCAAAACGATAAGCCAACATGCCATACATTTGCCCGTCGCCCCGATATTCAGAAATTTTAAAAATACTTCGAATAGCTTTAAAGTAAGGAGGTTCGAACTTCAAACTTTTTATTGCTTGAACCAAGGAGTCTTTTATTTGTGGAAATTCTTGAGACAATAAATATAAATAAACCAGGAAATCGAATTTTTTGGTTTGCCTGACATTCACATGTTCATTTAAAATATTTTTAAATGAAGAGATATTTCCGTCCTCAATTTTATCTTTAAATACAGGAGGGATTTTAGCAATTAAAGAATGAATTAATTTTCTTTTTTCTGCTCCTTCTAAAATATCCAAAGAAACAGCCGTAGCTATTCTTTTTATTTTTTCCGGATGATTTCCAGAACGATAATGTTCTAAAATGGGAGCCACATCTTTTCCTGCCTGACACCTTCCCAATGCCCATAAAGCAGAGTAAACGTGTAGTGCATCACCTGTGTCGTGTAGTTGTGCAATAAAAGGAGTTGCCGATTTCATTTTCAATTCTCCCGCCCTCCACATCACTCTCCGGATGTTCCAATTTTTATCGGCTTGTGCAGATGGGTTTTCAATTGCTAATTTTAAATGATTTAAAATAGCTTTCTTCCTTTCATTATGGGTTTCAGAAATTTGGGGAACAGATAATTTTATTTTTGGAGCAGCTGCCGATTCATCTTTGTATCCTTTTTTCTTTTTAGAATTGACAAGGGTATCAAATATTTTTTCGGCTTTTTCTAAAGAAACAGATTCTTCCGTTTTTGTTCCTTCTTTGAGGTTGGCACCTCGTCTTCCGTAGCGAAAATTTACAAGGTATTTTCCAGTTCCTGCTTCACATAAATCTACTTCATATACCTTATCAGATTTGGCATCTTGGAATTTCAATCGGGTCTTTTTGACAAGTTTCATCTAAGCGGCTTTAATTGTATTCTATCGTATCGTTGTCTATACAAAGATAAATCAAATTAGTGATATAATCAAATTTTTTAATCAAAAAAATTACAAAAATGTTGTTTTTCTTAGCACCTCCCCCTAAGCGAAGCTTAGGGGGAGGTGCTAAGAATGCCGAAAGATAAGGAAAAAGACCTATATGAAAACACCTCTTGCCGATTTTCGGCAAGAGGTGTTTTTTAAGAAAAAGAGAAGTACAATTTTAACTGGGGCTTAATCCAATTTCATCAAGGCTTCTTTGGCATCTTCATAATTGGGAGCCAAGTCGAGAGCTGTTTGTAAATCTGCTTTAGCTTTATTTTTGTCGCCCATATAAGCGGCAGCCATACCTCTAAAATAATATGCAGAAGGAGAGGTGGGGTCGGTTTCTACGGCAATATTGAAAAAATTAAGAGCTTGTTTGTAATCATCCGCATCCATTTTGATGATGCCCGCATTAATATGGGCATCGGTATATTGATTATCAATGAATACAACCTGCTTGTAAAATTCCAGAGCTTCTTTGTCTTCGCCCCTAAATCGATGGTAATTGCCCTTTTCAAAAATAATATCCGGATTGTTTGGGGATAATTCTTGGGCTTTATCCAAATAAGTGAGAGCCTCCTTCGATTTCAGGGAAGAATAGAGGGTTCCTAATTCCAAGAGACTATCAAAATGCTTAGGATCTTTATCCAATGCTTTTTTGAAATTACGAATGGCTTCTTTGTTATTGCCCATTTGCCAGTAAATCCGCCCTTTCATAAAATATCCTTCGGTATGTTCGGGCGATACCTCCATTAATTTATCTGTGGTCGCAAGTGCGGCATCATTCAATTCCAACAAATATTGAAATTCGGATAGCTTAAGCAGTGTACCTTTGCTTGCCGGAAAAAGTGTAATGGTTTCTTCCAAGAGCCCTAAGGCATCATTTCTTTGGTTGGCATCCAAATAGATATCAGCCAATACATGCCGGAAAGCAATGCTGGAAGAATCGAAAGACATGGCTTTTTTCATGTCCTTGATGGCATCATCATAATCTTCATTTTCGTAATAGAGACTTGCCCGACTCAAGTATAATTCCGGGTCGTTGGGATTGTGGAGAATTTGATCCGAGACAGAATTGATGGCCGGGTTTTCATGGGTTATAACATCAGTAGGTTCCTGAGGCTTGGGATCACCAATGCAGGCAGATACCAATAAGATACCACTTATGATAAAAAGAGGAATTTGTTTTTTCATTTCACGTGCTCGTTATTGCTAGATTTTCATTCGGGTAATATTAAAACGGTTGCTAATATAGGAATAGTATTGTAGATTATTCCTTAAGCCAGAAGTTAGAATTCAGATAATTCTTATTAGAATTTTGAAGGTTTTGAAAATCAGCCTTTAAAATATATCCAATGTTTTTTATGTGATCTCCCCCCCACAACTAGAACCGGCGCCGGCGGTACAGCCGTAGCAATGTTGGTTCAGAACAATCTTTCGTTCCATGAGTTGTTCCAAGTCGAAATTTGAAATATGTTGAGTCTTGGAAGCCACTTTCAAATCCAACATTTGATTAAAATCACAATCATAAATAAAACCATCCCAACTAATGGACAATGTATTCCTACACATCAGACCATTTACCGTAGAAGGATTATAAGCTTCGATTAAAGTTTGCATATAATCCTCATATTTTCCTGTTTGGATAAGAAAGTCCAAAAATCGGCTGATGGGTAAATTCGTAATGGCATATAATTGATTGAAAGTAATGTTGTGTTTCCGCATCAATTGTCGTTTGAATTCTGTTTCTAGACTTTTTTGATCCCCTGGAAGGAAAGCACCCGCCGGATTATACACCAAATCCAGAATCAACCTGGAACCTTCTTGTCCATAACCTACATCATTCAACATTTTCAAAGCTTTGATTGAATCCTCATAAACCCCATCCCCTCGTTGGCTATCCGTCCGCTTTTGATTATAATAAGGTAGCGATGATACGACATGGACCTTGTGCTGGGCAAAGAATTCAGGTAGGTCGTGGTATTTTTTGTTGGCGACCACAATCGTAAGGTTGCAACGATCCATAACCGTTTTGCCAAGCAAACTACATTGTTCAACAAACCATCTGAAATTCACATTCATTTCAGGAGCTCCACCGGTAATGTCAACGGTTTTGATACTTGGGATGGATTGGATGATTTCCAAACATTTTTCCAAATTCTCCCTAGACATTTGTTCCTCTTTCCGATCCGGACCGGCGTCAACATGACAATGGGCACAAGTCTGGTTACACAATTTTCCAATATTAATTTGAAAGATTTCCGGAGCAATCGGAGGAAGGGTTTCGAAGCTTGTTGTGTTCTTCACTTTTTCAGAAAAACGTTCGAATTTCATATCCGAAAGTTCTTTTCCATTCAAAACATTGAGTTGGAAAAATCCACTGCTCAGATCTTCTCCCCTCGATTTTAATGATTTGCCTTTTTGCTTTATTGCCATGCTAAATTATGATTACTGTTTTAATAACAATCAGAATGATAGAAAGGGTTTACATGAGTTTGTCTTCAACGTGGTTCATCATTTGTACGCCATAAACTAATGTTGTGCCAGCTTTGATGGCAGCAGCTACATGGACAGCCTCCATCATCTGTTCTTCGTCGGCTCCTTTTTTCAGGCAGCTATCCGAATAGGCATCAATACAATAGGGGCATTGAATCGCATGGGCGACTGCTAAAGCAATCAAAGATTTTTCTCTGGGGGTTAAAGCACCTTCTTTAAATACTTCCCCATACCAGTCGAAGAATTTATCACCCATTTCTTTTTGCCATTGGGTAATGTTGCCGAATTTTTTCAAATCCTTTTTGTCAAAATAATTATTACTCATAATTTAATTTTACATTTTATGCTAAAAATGATACACTTAGTTGGTACTTTGCAAACTAAGTATATCAAATGTATTCACCAAGACTAATTGCAGTTTTATTATGAAGTTCTTTTTACCATTTATTATTGGCTCGTTTTTTTTAGTGTCAGGGCAAGCACAATACGACTATATTTTTGAAGATCTTTCGGGGGATGATTTATTCAATGCATTACGAGGTGATTACAAACCGGGGCTAGTATTACCTTATGATAATGCCAGAGATATTCTTTTCGGAACCATCGATAAAAAGAACGATTCATTAGAATGTATTTATTCGGGATACAAGGTTTACCTACCTCCAGGGCAAGATCCGACAACGGCTGCTTGCGAAGGGGACGGTTGTCCGGGCATCAATACTGAGCATGTTTACCCACAAAGCCTTTGGAATGGAGGGAATAATCCCCGGGCAGATATGCATCATCTGTTTCCTACCAAGGCGGCAGTAAATGGAGCAAGGGCGAGTTTCCCTTTTGCTGATATCAATGATGCATCTACAGATACCTGGTATTTTGAAGATCAAGAAACCGGTAATATTCCTACATCTAATATAGATATGTATAGTGAGAGTGTAAACGGATTTTTCGAACCCCGCGAATCGGTAAAAGGGGATATTGCAAGAGCCATGTTTTATTTCTATACGATGTATAGAAATGAAGCAAATGGAGAGGATCCAAATTTTTTCAACAACCAAGTAAATACTTTGTGTGAATGGCATAATAATGACCCCGTTGATTATGATGAAGCAGAACGAACTTGGGAAATTGCAGAATACCAACAAGGGAAACCCAATCCATTTGTTTTGGATTGTACCTTAGCTTCAAGGATTTATTGTTCGGATATCGGATGGTATTGCAATTATGTCGTGGGTGTAAAAGATGATTTTTTATCAGAAATACAATTTAAAATATCTCCAAATCCTACAAGGGAATATGTCCAATTGGAGTGGGATGAACAAGCAACGTCTACCGAAGAATTGGAGGTTACATTTTACGACATGTTGGGGAACGAGCTTAAAAAAGTGAAAAGCCAAAGTGGGCAAATTTGGGATGTTTCGGAATTTCCAAATGGAATGCTGATGGTTAAAATTCAGTCTAGGCGACAAATTGCGACAAAGAAGTTCATGAAGATGTAATAACTGACTTAATTTTATTAACTTTAAAATCCATAAAGTTATAAACCGATATATTGCGGTTGTATTCCAATAATTTTTAACCAAATTTATATTATGAAACTTTTTTCCCTAAGTAAAATTGTATCATTTTTCATTTTCTTGGTTGCAATCACTTACGCTGATGCCCAGCAGAGAACATGTGCTTCTCATGAACACATGCAAACCCTCTTACAAGATGAGGATTTTGCCAGAGAGTATGAAGAAAGAATGCAAGCTTTCGAAGAATATAATACCCAAAACCAAGTGCGTTCGGCTTGTCCTGATCCGATTTTGATACCCATAGCAGTTCACTATCAAAACTTGAATATGAATACTGCCGATCAACAATGCTTGATTGATTTGGCAATTGAACAAATCAACATTTTGAATGAGGACTATTCTGGTACGAACGCGGACATTTCTACTTGGCAGGGGGTTCAGCCTACTTATTTTCCAGGTATAAATAATGGAGAAGGTTGCGTTGAGTTTCGGTTGGCAATAGCGAACCACCCGACAAATTCTGGATTACAGAATGGAGAGTATGCTATTACCTTTAACCAATCTAGTGGAGATAATGCTCCAGGGTGGAATAATTATATCAATATTTTTGTTCGAGATGCTGGTGGAGGAATTTTAGGCTACTCACCTTTAGGTGGGCAAGGAAATACGGATGGTGTTGTTATTACGCCTACAGCATTCTCAAGAGGCTCCGGTTGTGCTGGAGCAGGAGGAGGTTCCGTGATACCCCAAGCACCATATAATTTAGGTCGTACATTGACCCATGAGTTGGGGCACTTCTTGAACTTACGGCACGTATGGGGGAATAATGGAGGTTGTAATGATGATGATTTAGTGAATGATACTCCAGTAAGTAATGCACCTAATTATGGTTGCACGCAAAATGGTTTCCAATCTTGCCAGTCCAATGATTTACACATGAATTACATGGATTATTCGAATGATGCTTGTATGTATATGTTCACGGAAGGTCAAATTACCAGAATGGAAAACTATATCAATAACAATTTACAAAACGTAGTGAACAATTCAGATGTTTTTGATTTTACACCTACAGCACCGGTTGCTTCTTACGAAGCTTCAGATGTAGATGGATGTGCTCCTTTTGTTGCTACGTTTGCAGATAATTCAACAAATGCACCTACTTCTTGGTCTTGGTCTTTCCCTGGGGGGCAACCAGCTTCTTCAACTAGTGAAATCCCTCCTTCTGTTACATATGAAAACCCCGGTACGTATAACATTACATTGGTGGTAACGAATGCAGAAGGTACCAATACCTACGAATCATCAGTTACTGTAGCAGAATGTACAGATGTGAATTGCCTTCAAATTGATAATATGAATGGGGGATTTGCCACACTTATCGAAGCAGTGGATAGTAATGGTGACCCCCAAGGAGGATATGTGGGTGGCCACAACAATTTCAATGATTTGGCTAAGGCAGAATTTTTTGATAATTATGGAACTAGTACAACTATTAATAATGTAGCTTTCGATTTTGGTCTGGCTAATGGTTCTGGAGACATGGAATTTGTGATCTGGAGAGACAACAACGGAGCACCAGGTACAGTTATAGCCTCTCAGATGGTTCCTGTTTCTACCATTGCCAATAATGTAGAACTAGGTACAATGACCTATGTTGATTTTGGTGGTAGTAATACCATTACTGGAGATTTCTTTGTCGGTTTCAAATTGAATACTTCATCTACCGTTGCCATCAATTCAAATTCTGATGGAGATACCAATCCAACGACAGCTTATGAGCAATGGGAAGATGGCACATGGTATCCATTTAATGATTACACCAATTCTGGAACTACTTGGGAATTGGACATTTCATTAGCTATTTATCCAACAGTTTGTAATGGACAAGACACTAAAGTAGAAGACTTATTGGGTATAACTGGAGCAAATGCTTATCCTAACCCGGTTTCTAATACCTTCAACTTGGAGTTGTCTTCCGATAGAGCTAAAGATTTGAATGTAGATATCTACAATGCTTTAGGGCAAAAAGTAATGGAATTGGGTACTTTGAGTGTGATGGGAGATGTCAATGAATCGTATGATGTTTCTACATTGGCTCCAGGTACTTATTTTGCTAGAATAACAGACGAGAGCAATGCTTCATTTACCATGAAATTCTTGAAAATGTAATGGTTGGCATTACCTTAATATGAATAAGGAAAATCCTCGTTAATTTTTTAACGAGGATTTTTTTATAGAAAATTATCCCAACAATAAATGCCTTTTTAGGTTGTAATACACGAAGAACCTAATATATGTCTAAAGAAAAATATACGAACCGTTTGAGTAAGGAAACTTCACCTTATTTATTACAGCATGCACACAATCCGGTAGATTGGTATCCTTGGGGGCAAGAAGCATTACAGTTATCCAAGGAAGAAAATAAACCCATTTTGGTAAGTATTGGCTATTCGACTTGCCATTGGTGCCATGTAATGGAACGGGAAAGTTTCGAAAACGAAGAGGTAGCAGCCTACATGAATGAGCATTTTGTCAATATTAAGATCGATAGGGAAGAACGACCAGACATTGATCAAATTTATATGGAAGCGGTTCAAATGATGATCGGTTCAGGAGGCTGGCCTTTGAATTGCTTCCTGACGCCGGATCTAGAACCTTTTTATGGAGGTACATATTTTCCGCCGGAACCGAATTATGGCAGAGCTTCTTGGCTGCAAATACTTCATGGAATCGTAAATGCTTATCATTATAAATATGAAGAGATAAAAGAACAATCCAGCAGATTAAAGGATCATATAGAAGGCTCGAGCTCAAGATTTCTGAATAAATTGAAAGTAGCAGATGCCTCAGAAAATGTTTTTACGCCCGTAAAAGCAAGTAACATGTTCCATTCCTTAAAAGATAGTTTTGATATACAATTTGGTGGTTTTGGTGGAGCACCAAAATTTCCAAGTACAATGGCTTTGAAGTATCTACTCGATTATCATATAATGATGAAAGATGAAAAAGCATTGGAGCATGTAGAACTTTCTCTAACTAAAATGATAGAGGGCGGGATTTATGATCAATTAGGGGGAGGGTTCTCACGGTATTCTACTGATGGGGAATGGTTGGCTCCCCATTTCGAAAAAATGTTATATGACAATGCTCTTTTGGTCGATCTATTATCTAATGTTTATTCTCAAACTCAAAATCCTTTATATAAAGAAGCGATAATCGAAACATTGGGATGGGTCGATCGAGAAATGACGAGCCCTGAAAATGGATTTTATTCAGCTTTGGATGCCGACTCGGAAGGAGTGGAAGGAAAATTTTATGTCTGGAGCGAAGAAGAAATAGATGAAGTCTTGGGTGAAGAAGCAAAAAATATCAAAGAATATTATGATGTTTCTAAAGAAGGGAATTGGGAAGGTCATACCATACTTAGAAGGAAAACCCGTTTCAATAGCTTCTCTCAGGAAATCAAAGAAAAGATACAAATATCTAAGCAAAAACTTTTCCTACAGAGAGAAAAAAGGATTCGCCCCAGCTTGGATGATAAGATCCTTCTGGATTGGAATGCTTTGATGATAAGTGCGTATTGTAAGGCATTCATGTCTTTGGAGAAAGAGGAGTACAAGAATAAAGCTGTAGCCAATTTGGAGTTTCTATTTGCACACCTTAAAAATAAGGAAGGTTTTTTCCATACCTATAAAGATGGTATCGCAAAATATGATGCCTTTCTAGATGATTATGCTTATCTAATCGAAGCCCTATTAAATCTATATGGTATAACATTCGAACTCTGTTATCTTGAAGAAGCCAAGAGATTGTCAGAATTTGTAATCAAGCATTTTTACGATTCTGATGCGAAATGTTTTTATTTTACAACAGATCAGCAAAAGGATATCCTTGTGCGGAAAAAGGAATTCTTCGATAATGCAACACCTTCCGGCAATGCCACAATGGCGATGAACCTCCGGCAACTCTCTATAATTTATCGAGAAGCCGAATTCGAAAAAATATACAAAGAACTATTATGGGTAATGTCCGATGCAACTGAAAGATATCCCTTATCATTTTCTAAGTGGGCGAATGCCATGCTTTACGAAAGCCTTCCCCTAGTAGAAATAGCAATAGTAGGAGAGGATTGTCAAAAATTGGCAAAAGATATTAATAAATGGCATCTGCCCAATAAAGTGATGATGGCATCGTTGGAAGATGAAGAAGGTTATTCCCTGTTGGAAGGTAGGAAGGAGAAAAATAGAACATTAATTTATTTCTGTAGTAACTATATCTGCCAGCAACCCGTAACAACAATAAAAGAACTAAAGGAATTATTATGATAATATTCCATCATTTTCTGAAAATCCAAGAAATCTCTCTATATTAAATATATGATTCGAATTTTATTCTTTGTAATTCTGTCTTTTTCTATTCCTATATTATTGAAAGCACAACAAACACCTCAATATACGTTGTTTGCATTCAATCAACACGCCTATAATCCCGGATATGCCGGGGTTGGATATTCATTAGAAGCTACAGCGGTGTTTAGAAAACAATGGCTGGGATTGGAGGGCAGTCCTATGACACAGAATCTCAATTTGCATCTGCCTCTTAATTTTTTAAGTAGTGGAGTAGGTGTAAATATAGAGAACGAATTCATTGGAGCCATCAGGCAGACCAAGGCATCACTCTCTTATGCCTATCATTTAGGCTTGAAGAATACAAAACTTTCTTTTGGAATTGCAGGAGGATTGAACCAAATAGAGTTGGATGGAACTAAATTATTGGCCCCGGATGGAGAATACAACGAAATAAATGTAAACCATAACGATTTATTTCTACCGGAAACCCGGGCATCCGGAATCACTTATAACATAGATGCAGGCATATATTTACAAGTCAAAAATTTCGATTTTGGCATTTCTGCACTACATCTTACAAAGTCAACGGTCGATTATAGCTTTAGTGAATTAAAAGATTTTACCTTTGCAAGGCATTTTTTAGGCTTTGCTTCCTATAAAATCGACTTTAACAATTCCGTAACATTAGCCCCTTCTATTCTTTTTAAAACAGATTTAATAGAAAATCAAATAGATTTTTTTTCTTCGATCGAATTAAAGGATCAGTTTTTGCTAGGGGTAGGGTATAGACGCTTCAATGTAAACTCCCAAGATGCCTTTAACCTAGCAGGAGGGCTCAAAATCTCTAGGAATTGGCAAATTCTATATTCGTATGATATCTCATTGTCAAGCCTTAAGCAAGTTAATAAGGGATCACATGAGGTATTATTGAAATATGACTTAAATAAAGAAATTGGGAAGGGAAGACTTCCTAAAATCATACATAATCCCAGACTATTATAACTATTGTGTAAATGCATGATTTTGATAGGAATCAAAAAAAATTTTGGAATCATACAATAAGAACCGTATTTTGCGTTCTCTTAGAGTGTAATTTGTTTTTCACTTGTAATGCAAACAAGGTAAAAAACGAAACTATATTTTTTAATTCCTCACAATTCATCTATATTTACACTGCTAAACGGTC
>JAHDDR010000091.1 GCA_020629255.1 Saprospiraceae bacterium
TGATATGTTTTTTCATCAAATTCCATAATGCTAAGAGCTGAACCTCTTATCTGATTTTATTTTTTTAATCAGACTCGATTTACATTTAAAAATCCGTTGTCTAACGGTTACCTCCGAAGCATATCCCAATTGTTCCATTATTTCTTTCCCCGAAACTTTTTTGAGATGCAATTGTAAGACCTCTTTACAATTGTCTGATAATTCTGCGAATTTTTCTTCATACAATTCCCACATTTCTTGCTCCAAATTCCTTCTTGAAAAATCAGATGCTTCACCCCTATGTTCAGCATAACCTTGTTTTGTTACCCGTTCCCTCGATTTTTTATTCAATTCCCTTCTCCAAATATTTTTACAAGCCGTAAAAAGGTAGCCTTCAAATGTAGATTGGATTTCAAATTTCTTCACCTTCAAGCGGGCATATAACTGCATCAGTACCTGATTGAATACATCATCAGCATCTGTTTCTGATCCTTTTTCTCTCAATACAAACCTCCTTACATTGGGTAAAAAATCTTTGTATATCTCAGATAAAATTTTAGCATCGCCCGATGCTATACCATCTATATAATATGAATTGTCCTTCTTTTGCATGTATTCTCCCCAAAAATATAGGTTTCTAAAGGCCTTTTAAAAAAAAATGAAAAAAAATTCGATAGAAAGGGTAACAAAACAAAAGCAGCCCGAACTCTTGTGTGTAAATGGGACACATTATGAAACCCTAATTCAAAATAATCCTCCCATCAAATCAAATTTGAAATTAAAAAATTAGTCAGTATGAAAAATTTAATCCAATCCTTAATCATCATCCTTGGGCTTTGTGTAGGATATTCTTCTACCGCCCAACAAGCATTAATCAACCAAACTACCAACGACTATTATGCAGCAGGTGCATTTGGTATGAATGCCGGAGATTATGTTGCCATCGGAAATGCTGGCGGAATTCCTCAATTCACACAATATGCAGCTCCTATGGCTATTGGAGGTTCTGTCCAATACTTCCATGGTCTGCAAAGTCAATTGGAATTTATAGACATGGTTTATACCGGACCCAGCTGCCAATGGCCTGAAGGATATTTCATTACAGGAAATTCTCAAGTGCCTGGAGCGGCTACAAAACATGTTTTTGTTGCACGGTTAGATGTAGCAGGTACTCCTTTATGGTATCAGGAATTTCCAATAGCTCCAGATGGAACATCCAAAGCTATTACAGTGGGGCATGTTGCCCCTGATCCAACCACCAATGGTGGAGACATGGTTTATGTTACTGGAATAACAACAGGAGCCACTACATTTGTAGCCGCCTTAGATGGCTGTGGCAATGCTACGTGGGGACCTCTTACTTATTCTAGCCCTAATCTTCCTGGAGAATCTTCTGATATAGCTTATGATGCCGTTGTAGGTCAAGTATTAGTAACAGGACAATCTACCTTTGGTTTTGGGGGGCTTCCTAGTGCTTGGGTGTTCTCGGTAAATGCTGGAAATGGAGCGGCTAATTGGTCCAATACTTATCCCGTCCCTAATTCTGAGGGAGATGTAGGTACTGCTATCACAACCGTAGAAAATTTCGCATTTGTAACTGGTGCTGCATATAATGGGAACGATTCTAATGTTTATACCTTTGGTATTGATCTAACTGTTGCCAATGCTGGCGCCCCTATTTGGCAAAACCAATATATCCCTACAAATGGAGTTGTAGCTCCTGAGTGGGGAGAAGATATAATTTTCGGGGGAGCGACAGGAACTTTGTCCGTGGTTGCCCGAGATGGTTCTACTGGCAATAACTTCATCCAACAACTTGACATAGCAACAGGGATGCCTATTGCTGGAACAGAATTTATTTACCCTCTTACTTCTCAAGGAAATTTAAGAGCACAACTCACTCCCGATCCTGCCGGAGAATTCTTCTTGACCACAAACACAACAGATGCCGGAACCCTAGATTATTCGGCTCTTTGGACAGCAGCGGTAACTCCTCCTTGTGCCCAAGACTATCCTACAGATTTCTATAACCATGATTCTGTTGTGAATGGAGATGTTGTATTCGGACAAACGGAGCCTTGGCAACCTTCTCAGCTTTACCACAACCCAATCATCTTAGAAATTGAAGATCCTTGTCAAGGAGGTGGAGGCCCTTGCGAAGTAGATAGTGACTGGTGCTTTGATGTTAATGTTGGAAATGTAAGCTTTACCAATAGCTCTTCAGGTAATGGAACATTATCTTATGTTTGGAATTTTGGTGACGGAAATACGTCAACGGCTACAAATCCTACTCATTCTTATCCAACACCTACGACGGCTACAACTTATACGGTATGTTTGGAAGTGACAAACACTTTACCTGATGGTACAACTTGTGTTGCTAATTGCTGTACAGAAATCAGCATCAATCCTCCTTGCTATGACAATATTCCCGGACCTAAGTTCAATTACTTATATACCAACGATGGTTCTGTAAAATTCAATAATCCAAATGGTGTTGGAGGTGCCTACACCAAAGAATGGACCATTAATGGTTTATATCATTCTAATCTAAACCAACCTCCATCTGTGACCTTTACTCCAGGAGTACACACGGTTTGCTTGGAAGTAACTAAGAATTCTAATCCTAATTGTTCTGAGAAATTCTGTAGAAATATTTTGGTAGATCCTCCATGCACAATGCCTGGTACGGCTAAATTCGGTTATGAAAGTTGCTTGAATTCAACAACTATAGATTTCACGAATCTAACTAATGGATTACCTTCGGGGACATCAATTACTTGGGATTTCGGTGACGGAACCGGCGGCTCTGGAACGACTATCTCCCACACCTATACATCAACGGGTACTTATCTGGTTTGCATGTTCATTACCGATGGAAACTGTGAGAAGAGAGTATGTCATGTTATTGAGGTTGCTCCAGCTAGCTGTACTTATTACAAGCAAGGGAGCAGCAACAAACCTGTATCATCCGAAGATGAGAACATCAAAAAATCTGACGATATGAATATGGGGGCGGAATTGCAAATCATGCCCAATCCGGTAAGAAGCAATGCTAAATTGGTTTTCAGTCAAATAGAAAATGAAACCGCTTCGATTTTCATTCATGATATGAAAGGACAATTGG
Source organism: Saprospiraceae bacterium (assembly GCA_020629255.1). Lineage (GTDB taxonomy): Bacteria > Bacteroidota > Bacteroidia > Chitinophagales > Saprospiraceae > JAHDCE01. The sequence continues at coordinate 3,107 of JAHDDR010000091.1, forward strand.
TACAACAAATAAAGCTGGGAACAGGCGATCGTAATATTGATTACGATGCCTCAAACCTACCCTCCGGCATGTATGTCATTACATTGAAAAAGTCCAATGGGAAAATCATTACTTCCAAATTGGTCAAGGAATAACACACCTTTATAATGGGACATATCTTGCTAATAAACACATTAACGAACCTCTGGGCGGAAATCCGCCCAGAGGTTAATTTGCTAAGTCCTTGGCATCACATTTGAATGTAACTTAAAAAAACAGTAATTTCAATTGGTATTAAACGCACAATCTACCAAAGGAACAGACGCACAATTTTTGATCAATTATATACATCCTTACAGTAAGGCTGTATATTCCAGTAAAAATTACAACATGAAAAACAAAATTTCATTTTTACTCCTAAGTATATGTTTCCATATCATTTCCATTCCTACTTTCGGGCAATGTGATCCTTGTCAACCTTTGGGCACCAACTTGATTCAAAATGGAGAGTTCCTTGTAAATGGACCAACCATAAACACCGAACTAACGCTAGATTGCGGATGTACGAACAATTCTTACTGCCTCAACACCTCAGCACAAGTTATTGACTGCCCCAATACGACTATTCCTCCAATTATGTCCTTGGATAACTCACAATTTATGCTCATCCAAACTATGGATGCTCCGATTGACATTTGGAAAAGCGACTTCCCCATACCTGTAGAACCCTTTAAACAATATAATTTCTCTTTCCAAGTACATCCTAACCTTTCTGGAAACCCTAATGTAAATGGATTTGACATTTTAATTAATGGACAACCTGTTTTTAATTGGTTCCCTCAACCCGACCAATGGACTGATGTCTGCTTCATGTGGGATTCAGGCACCAACCAAACCGTAGATCTCACTATTCGCCAAGAACAACCCAGTGGTTCTCAAACTAATTTCATTGGTTTGGATCATGTAACCTTAAATAAGGTTTTGCCCGAACCTATCAATTGTCAATTTATGGTGCAATATGATGAAACTTTATCTGCTGCCGAAATTCAACAAATTAGAGATAGTTATATGGGTATTAATATAACAAGTATATGCCCTTGTGGGAATATCGATCTTTGGGATATTACCAACTTCCCTGTTACCACCAGTGATGGAAAAACTTTAATCGACATAGAAGATATAAGAAAAGATTCTAGGGATAAAGCAGATGTTCAAAGTAGTGACTACAATTATAACAATGAAACGCCTCAATCATTAGGAGGAAGTGGGAATATGGCATCATTACCACAACCTACCCCCGAAACAGATAATTGTGCTATTGTGGTTGCTGTAATTGATACTGGCGTTGACAAATGCCATCCCCACCTAGATGAAAATATGTGGAGCAATTGCAACCCTTGCCCTACCTATGCTAATGAAGGCTACAATTTCCCTATGGACAATATCGATTTTTATGACGACAGTTATAATGGTCATGGAACACATGTAGCAGGTATTGTCAAATCCTATTACGACGCCTACAATTTGGATCAAACCGTAGGAGTTGAAATCATGCCCTTGAAAGCATTCGATGGGGTTACTGGACAGGGCACCCTTTATGATATCGTTTGTGCTGCCGAATTCGCCATTGAAAATGGTGCGGATGTCATCAACATGAGTTTTGGATACAGAGGAGATTCTACAGAGATTCTTTATAGAACCATTGAGCGAGCAAAAACTGTGAATGAAATTATCGTTGTTGCCTCTGTCGGCAATGACACTATGGATAATGATATTTCTGAACATTATCCCTCCAATCATGGCAACAGCAATCTAATCGCTGTCGCTGCCGATTCTGCTGATTATGAATTATCCTATTTTTCTTCTTGGGGTGCTAATCATGTTGATATCTCCACCGATGGTTGGATTGAAAGTTCCATTCCTTTTGCCACAGATACGGAAGATGGTGCCCAAGATGGGTACACCTACTTGAATGGAACCTCTATGGCGGCTCCTCAAATATCTGCTGCTGCTGCCATGACGAAACAATACCTTGTTGATGCATCAGCCATTAAAAATATTATTTTGACTTCCGGAGTACCACTAGCCGTTACATCAAAACCAACGGTTACCAATAAATCCTTTGATTTCCAACTTCTTCAAAGTACCTTATCTACTTATAATCCTTGCCCTACTTGTTGTAGTGCTTTGGCAAGTTGTGCCGTACCTTGTCCTAGCTGCGAAATCACGGGTGATTTTTGCTATGAAAGTGAAGCCAGTTCTGTTTCTTTCACCAATAATACATACGGAAATGGAACAGTCAGTTACATTTGGGATTTTGGAGATGGAACATCTTCTATCGACATGAATCCGACTAAAACTTATTCTTTTACCGGTTCCCAAACGTTTACAGTTTGTTTAACCATAAGCAATATACTTGCTGACCAAACAGAATGCTGTAAAACCATATGTAAAGACATTACGCTAACCAAGCCTTGTTACGACAACATCCCCGGGCCTGAATTTAATTTTAATTCGTTCAGTAATGGTTCTGTGAAATTTAATAATCCTAGTGGCGCAGGTGACGCTTTCACCAAAACATGGACGATTGATGGTACATTTTATTCCAATTTAAATCAGCCTCCCGTTGCAAATTCTTTAAGTCCTGGTTTTCATGATGTTTGTTTGGAAGTCAGTAAAAATTCCAATCCGAATTGCAGCGAAACGTATTGTCGGAAAGTCTATATTAATGACCCTTGTTCTGTACCCACTATTGCCCGGTTCAAACATTTGGGCTGTGTGAATTCCGGATCGGTCATATTTGAAAGTACTTCTACCGGAGTAGATAGCAACACCATTTACGAATGGGATTTTGGAGATGGGAGCAATGGTTCTGGAAGCCCTATTTCACATATGTATGATAGTTTAGGCACTTACCTTGTTTGCTTAAATATCAAAAATGACCAATGCAGCAAAAGAATGTGCTATTCCATAGAAATACAATCCTCTAGTATTGACGAAAATTGCCCCATGCCACGTGAAGCATTTCCTCCAATTCTGAATGACCCATGGAACTCTGGGCAAGATCTCCAAGTCATTCCCAATCCGGCAAAGAATAAGATAACGGCTGTTTTTAGTCAGATTAGAGAAGAATCTGCCACCTTATCCCTTACGAATTTAAAAGGACAAGAAATACAGCGCCATTCATTACAAAAAGGGTTCAACAATTTCGACATGATCTTAGATGAGTTACCTCCTGGCATGTACATTCTAAGTCTTCACCATCAAGATGGGAAAGTCATTTCCGCTAAATTGATGAAGGAATAATTTAATTATTTTTGATGTTTTACAGGGCGATAGATGAATGGTTCATCTATCGCCCTGTATTATTAAAAGGATTAATTTCCTTCTGCCTAGAAACTGATAAAAATTTCTGAGGAAAAAATATAACTTTAAATGGGATTATTAATGAAATAACAATATATTCAAATATTTTAGCACGTAACAAAAACCATATTATGCTGCATTATTTTGTTTTAAAAAAAATACTCCCTTTGTTACTAGTGCTTCACCTTCTATTTTCATGTATTCTTGTTTGTTTTTCGCAAAGCAGTGATTCTATTTTTATTGAAAAGCATCATAAGGAAGGATTAAACTTTTTCTTCGATGACAATTATCTTAAAGCCATCAATTCTTGGAAAACAACTCTATATAAGAAAATAGATTTCTATGGCGAAGAACATCTAGAAACAGCTAGAACCTATTACAACATAGGTTCTGCTTATTACAATTTATCAATGGATGCCGAAGCTAAAGAATTCTATAAGAAGGCCTTGGCTATTCGATTGAAAAAAATCAAAACTGCGGATGAAAAATTATTGAACAACATTATCAACAACTACAAATTCTTAGGAAAGTCATTAAAAGAAACGGGCGATTTTGATCAGGCATTATCTCTTTATGAGTCTTGTTTACAGAAAATCGACAAGACCCATGAAAAATATCCTGGCGTATTAAAATACAAGGCTCAAACTCTAAAAGAAAAAAAAGGTGAACACATACAAGAAGCCATAAAAATATACCAAGAGGTTATATCCATTTTTAGAAAACGAAAAGATGATTTTGAATTAGCCAAAGCATTGAATGATTTAGGAAATGTTTATGACCTCAAAAAAGAACATTCAAAAGCATTGGATTGTTACAAAGAAGCTTTTTCCCTTCTCAAAAAAATTAATGATTATGATGTTACATATAACATCATAATTAAAAATACTGGGAACCTAGGTTCGTCTTATACCAAAACCCAACAATTCGAACAAGCAGAAAAAACACTTAACAATGCTGTTACTATTGCTAAAGAAGTATATGGCAATTCTCCGATCATGCCTGATTATTTTTATCCTTATTATTTACTCGGAGAACTTTATCAAAATAAAAATGAACATGAAAAAGCTTTAACCTTTTTTAATCAAGCGATGGATAATGTTATTGTAGATTTCACACAACAATACTCTAAAAACAAATCATTACATTTGGATGACTTATCTGTCATTGGACACAAATCCGACATAATAGATATTTTATTTAAAAAAGGAAAAAACCTAGAAATATTAAACAAAGAAGATGCCCTTTTTAATTATGAATTCACGGACCAAGTTATATCCTCTTTGAGGAATGAAATCGAAACCGAATCTAGTAATTTAATTTGGGCTGAAACCACTCGAGAAATTTATACTCATGCCGCTAAAGTCGCTTTAGAACTTCAACAAAATGAAAAAGCCTTTGATTTTATTGAAAAAAGCAAAGCTGTTTTATTGTACGAAAATTTATTACGAGAAAAAACGGAACGAATTTCTACTTTACCTGATTCCTTAAAAATACAATGGAAAACCCTCAAAAAAGAATTGAGTATTCTCCAAGAAGACCTAACTTATAGCATCATTGACAATAAAAAAGAAGAAAGCAAAAAACTAAGGGATGAAATTTTTCTTAAAAAAAGAGAAAAAGAAACATTTGAAGAAACACTAGAAAAACACCTCCCTAAAAAATCATTTAATTTTAGCGCGAAACAATTTTTCATTTCAGATTTTCAAGATTATTTACAAAAAAACAATTTAATTGCCATAGATTTTTTTGGCGATGAAAATAATTTAATTTCATTAGTCATACAACCTAATGAAATTAAATCACACATTTACAAAACAGACTCCACCTTCCAAAAAAACATTTCGGAATGGATTAATATTATTTCGCAACCTATCAATAAAAAATCAACCATATCCAAAGGAAATCAACTTGCTTATTCTATTTATGAATACTTATTCGAACCTTTGGATATTCCTGAAAATAAAAATTTATTAATTATACCAGACGGACGTTTACAATCCATCCCTTTTGAAGCATTAATCACCAATAAAGAAAACCAATACTTATTATTCCGGAACCCTATCAGCTATGCCTATTCTGCCAACGTTCAATTACAATTGACAGACATCAAAAAAGAAATAAAAAAACATGCCCTTATAGTTTCCCCTCAACATTACAAAGACTTACCTAATTTAAAACCCGAAGAGGCATTAAGCACACAAGCATTAATACAAGGAGATTTACTAGAGAAAGAAAAAGCAAACACAACATATTTTTTAGAAAATGCTTCTGACTACGAACTACTCCATTTATCTACACATGCATCTATACATGAAGGAGCCCTTTCTCAGCCTTGGATTGCCTTTCACGATCGGAAATTAAATTTATCAGAATTATATTCTTTGGACTTAAATGCCCGCCTCGTAACGCTAAGTGCATGTGAAACAGCAAAAGGGGAATTAATTAAAGGAGAAGGCGTTTTAAGTTTAGCCCGCGGATTCAACTATATCGGTGTTCCTCAAGTTATTACTTCCTTATGGTCGGTCAATGAAAATAGCACACAAAAAATAATGGAAAATTTTTACCAATCCATTAAAAATAAAAAATCGCCCAGCGAAGCATTACACGAAGCAAAAATAAAATACATACAAGAACACGATCTTGCAGAAGCCAGCCCTTACCACTGGGCAGCATTCACTGCTATTGGTCACGACACCTATGTTTATAATTCAAAAAATAATTTTTGGCTGTGGATTGGCGGAGGAATTTTATTTTTATGTTTTTTATTTTTTGCTATTCAAAAAATAAACAAGGGCAACGAATCATAAATTCACTGCCCTTGCAAAATATAAATTATACCCATCAATTAATTCGGTGAAAACAAACGGTTTCCTATCGTAATGACTTCTGCAAAAACACCTGCGGCGGTTACTTCCGCACCCGCACCCGGCCCTCGAATCACCAAAGGACGATCCTTGTACCGCTGTGTTGTAAATGCAATCATATTATCACTACCTTCTAAAGAATAAAATGGATGCGAGGCATTTACTTTTTTCAATCCGATGCTTGCTTTCCCATTTTCTAAGGTTGCAATAATTCTTAATTTTTTATTTTCCTTTTCTGCCTCAATTCTTAAATCTTCAAAATAATTATTTTGTTTTTTCAATTCTTCGAAAAAACCATCTACTGTTTTTGCAGCCATGCATTCATCGGGTAATACCGGCTCTATTTTTATATCGTTACTTTCTAATGGATAACCCGATTCACGCGATAAAATTAATATTTTTCTTTGCACATCTTTTCCACTCAAGTCGGTTCTAGGATCGGGTTCGGTATAACCCGCTTTCTGAGCTTCTTTTACTATATCATAAAAAGAAACGCCTTCTTTGAAATTATTAAAAATAAAGGAAAGAGAACCAGACAACACTCCTTCTATTTTTAATATTTCATCTCCACTCTGAATCAAATCATTTAAGGTAGAAATTACGGGCAAGCCTGCTCCTACATTTGTTTCATACATAAATAAAACATTCCTTAACCGAGCAATATTTTTTAATCTTTGGTATTGCAAATAACTTGAGGATACCGCAATTTTATTCGGCGTAGAAATTGAAATACTTGCACCTAAAATAGTTTCATAAAATCCGGCTACATCTGCACTTGCGGTATTATCCAAGAAAATACTATTTTGCAAATTCATGGATTTCATTTTTTGAATAAATACAGGAATAGAAACCAGTGGCTCTGACTTTTCTTCCAAATCATTTTTCCAATTATCCAAATCAATACCATTTTCATCAAACAGCATATTTCTACTATTGGACAACCCGACTATTTTTATTTCTAATGATTGATTTTTGCGAAGTGTTTCTGCTTGGTTTTTTATTTGTTCAATTAATGTACTTCCGATCAAACCAACGCCTACCATAAATAAATGCAGCGATTTTGCATCTGACAAGAAAAAAGCTTCGTGCATCGCATTCAATGCTTTTTTCTCATCTACCGTTTTTATTACTGTAGAAATATTCAACTCCGACGATCCTTGAGCAATAGCAACGATATTCACACCATTCTTCCCTAAAGAATTAAATAGTCTTCCAGCAACACCCGGACGGGTTTTCATATTTTCACCAATCACAGCAACAACAGATAAATCATTTTCTATTTTTACCGTATCAATTAAATTACTTTGTCTTTCAAATTTAAATTCTTTATGAATGGCATCTACTGCATTTTCTGTTTGTTCCGGTTTTATAGCGAATGTAATCGACTGCTCCGAAGAACCTTGCGTAATTAATATGACATTTATTTTCGCTCGCCCCAAAGCACTGAACAATCGAGCAGAAATCCCCGACACACCGACCATACCACGTCCTTGCAACGTTAACAACGTGATACCAGAAATAGACGTAATTCCTTTTACAGGATTTTTTCCATCGTCTGGTTTTTCGGAAACCAAGGTTCCTACAAATGTCGGATTAAACGTATTTTTTATATACAAAGGAATTTTCTTATCCAATGCGGGTTGCAAAGTAGGTGGGTAAATAACTTTTGCACCGAAATGCGACATTTCCATTGCCTCGGCATAGGTCATGGACTCCATCGTAAATGCCTTTTTCACCTTTCGAGGATCTGCTGTCATAACACCGTTCACATCCGTCCAAATTTCGATGGATTCTGCATCGAGTGCGGCGGCAAAAATCGAACAAGTAAAATCAGAACCTCCCCGACCTAGGGTTGTTGTTATTCCTCCCTGTGTTTGCCCGACAAAACCGGTAATGACTTGCACTTCATTATGTTCATCAAAATATTTTTTGATATTGGAATAGGTGGTATTAAAATCAACTTTTGCCGAACGGAAATCATTATTGGTTCGAACGACTTTTCTGGCATCCAAATACGAAGCATGGATGCCCTGTTCTTTCATCACATGAGAAATTAAATAGGCCGAATTCCGTTCTCCAAAAGAGAGGACATGATCCATGGTTCTGTCGGAAGCTTCGCCGAGTAAAGAAATCCCTACCAAAAGGTTTTCCAAATCCTTATGGTTTTCTTCCATGTCTTTAAGGATGGGGGTTAAATTTTCTTTATGGATCAATTCTTCCGCCGCCTGAATGTGACGTTCCTTAAATTCCTTCAATTTATCTAAGAATGATGGGTCATTTTTTTCCGCAGCCGTACTCATTCCGATCAAAGAATCCGTCACTCCGCCGAAGGCGGAAAAAACAACGGCAAATTTTTCGCCTCTGGAATAATATTCTTTTAGGATGTCTATGATTTGAAGAATGCGCTCAGGCTTAGCGACCGATGACCCTCCGAATTTCAATACTTTCATGTCTAATTGCTAATACGTTTTTATGTTATGTTGGATGCTTCCGCATCCAACACACAAATTATAATAATTCATCATGTTTAGTAGCAAAAATTGTGTCAAAAATGAATTTTAGAGAATGCTAGACATTATTTAAGCATATCAAAATGGGATTCGTCCATTAAAACTCTGCTTAAAGATTTTTTGAAAAATCGGGTTTTGACAACGATATCTGTAAACTCCGGATCCATTCTACTGAGTCCAAAATAAAATATTAACGCTTTTTCTGAAGAAGATAAAATAGAACGAAGTACACCTAAGAAAAAATCCTTTTCCATTTCTTCCTCATCAATATATTCTAGAATGAATTGGAAAGTATTGAAATAGACTTCGAATTTTTTTAATTGATAGGAAAAAAAATAGTGTGTAAACTCTTCAATATTACCTGCCGTAAAATCATGTTTGGACCTTGGATTCTTAAATCCATATTGAAATTCATCTGTATAAACAGAATCGATGGCTTTACGACCTCCAACTATTAATGGGCGATTATTCGTAGAAGAATAGGACACATCTATTTGCTCGACATTCTCCAAGTGAATCTCCAATAATTTGAAAAAATTATTTTTCCGATGAATGAGTTCATTGTTCTTGGGCGAAGTCAGGTTTTCTTCAACACTCATATCTTTTTCTGACAAATTATCAATGAGGACGAATAAACCGTTTCTTATTTTATTGAAACCTATTTCAATTTGGGCATAATCCAATATATTTTGGGAAGCAATTCGGTTCAGATCATTGTATTGGCTGAGATAGGACATGAGTTCGTTTCTATGGATAGAATCGCCTTTCAAAACTTCGGAAAGTGATTTCAGCCCGACGTTCAATCCGAGTGAAATTCGATCTTTCAATTGGCTTTTCCTTTCTTCTATATTCATGAATTGGGTATTTTAATCATCAAAAATAAGAATTTATTCTTCCCTACAAAATGCTGTTTAATCTTTCATATAAGTCGTTCATCCTTCTATCGTGTTGTTGGATAGATGATAACGATTTACCCTCTCTCTTCTTCTAATTTAACGGATATATTCTTCAATTAAAATCTCATTTCATGAAAACAGTTACATACATTCACCTCTCATTCATCCTTATTTTCTCTTTTTTACCTTCTTCGATTCTAGGACAAGAAGAATGCCCCAAACCTCCCAATGTATTCATAGATATTGAAACGACCCCTTTCGTTTGTAATTTGAAAATATATTTGGATGCAACAGGAAGTACCGGCGTACAACCCTTCACCTACCAATGGAGCAATGGCGTTTGGTCTGATTATCCTGGAACGGGAATTATTTTTCAAACCGGAGCATATACAGTTACTGTTACAGATAATAACGGTTGTACGGGAACAGCCGCTGTAGAAATTGATGATGCATTGGTAGGTCCACCCACAGCAGAAGCCGCCCTTGATGCTATACCCATCCAGTTAACTTGCATACAAGAATGTGCTACATTAGATGCGAGTGCTTCTTCGGGTGTTCCCCCATTAACATACATTTGGGGTGGCCCTGCTCCCATTTCGGGGAACGGTCCTTTTGTTGAAGCTTGTTCTCCAGGCACTTATTTTGTCACTGTAACCGACCAAGGGGGCTGTACGGATGTGGCAAGCGTTGAAGTGCTAGAATCCGAGCCAATAGAACTTATTGTCAAACATACAGACATAGACGAATGTGATGGCCTGACTAATATTTTTGTTTATTCTCCTAACCTTGATCATTATAACACTTCTTATGAATGGAATACGGGTAGTATCGATTTTGTCATCTATAATTCCCTTTCTGGAACCTATACTGTTACGGTTACGGATAACATTACGGGATGTACTGCCGTAGGTTCTATTACAGTAGAAATAACCGATATATTTGAGGCAGATCTTACCGTAAAAGATATATGCCTTGATGGATATTCCCATTCTCTTGGCGGTTTTTATACCGATGTTTATGGAGGCACACCGCCCTATAGTTATGAATGGAGCAATGGAGATACGGGTCATAGTATTGAGTTTGTAGAGGAAGGAGAATATTGGGTCACTATAACGGATAACAAGGGTTGCACCTATGAACTATATGGGATCCATGAATCTGTTTGCTGTACCGAAACTCCTATTCTTATTGCTGAATATAAAAATGTAAAAGGTTGTGTTGGTTCCTCTATTACTTTTGGCCCATCTGCTATTTTCAGTCCAGATGATGTCTTAACCTGGTATTTCAACAACGACCCTTATAACGAAACATCTCCTTCCATTACCCTAGATCCTCTATCTTCAGATAATGAAGGAAAATATACACTTGTTGTTACGAATGATGAGGATTGTACGACCATTCATTATGTCTATGTCGTATATCCTACTTGTTGTGGAATTCCTGTCTCTGCAACATTTAATTATGTCTGCAATGGGAATAGCCTAACACTTGGCCCTCCCAATACTTTTCCCTCTGGGACTGTTATCTCATGGACTTTTAATAATCAACTTATACCCAATGCCAATACCATTCCTTTTACTTTCACTAATGTTAGCAATGGAGTATATGGCTACAATGCAACATTTGATGACTGCTTAATTGGAGCTGCTGCATATCATGTGAATGTTCTTCAATGTTTCCAAAGAGAATATGAAGGTTCTTTTACAGCAAATCCAAATCCAACTAAAGGATTATTATCCTTTGATTTTATTCCTGATGAAAATATAGATTTCACTATTTATGATATCCAAGGAAAAATCATTCAGACGGGTTCATTTGAAGCAGGAGGCACTCCTATCATAGACATCAGCCAACAAGCCAAAGGGATTTATATATTATCCTTTTCTTATCAAAACAGAATGTACCAAGAAAAGCTAATCAAGCAATAATAGGGAACAGAATTTCATGAACAGAACACCCATATATTAGATTCTGGTTTCCTTCGGCCACCTACTCATTTAGGTGGTCGATTTTTTATTCCGTAAAAAAACACACATATAAACATTAATAATTGTATCTTTGCACATTATTATCAATATTTAATTCATAAACATGAATCAAGGCACCGTAAAATTCTTTAATGAGTCCAAAGGTTTTGGCTTTATTAAGGATGACGAATCCGGTAAGGATTATTTTGTACACGTATCAGGTCTAGTTGACGAAATTAGAGAAGGCGATCGTGTAGAGTATAAATTAGAAGAAGGAAGAAAAGGACTGAATGCAGTTGACGTAAAACGCACTTAGTTTCCTCATCAATTTATATTAATTCCAAAATTAAAATCCTACTAGAAATTTCTAGTAGGATTTTTTTATTCCCCTCCTTTCCAGATTACTCGTTGTGGGAATGGAATTTCTATATTGTTCCTTCTGAATTCGGCATCTATTTGGAAACGGAGATCACTTTTTACGTCTTCTATGCGAATAAAATTCCTAGACCAAATATGCAGTTCGAAGTTCAGGGAAGAATCGGCGAATTCAACAAATCTTACAAAAGGGGCCGGTCGTTGCAGCACATCCGGATTTTCATTCGCTACCTTGATTAAGGCATTTTTTACTAGTTCAGTATCAGAACCATAGGCAACTCCTATCGAAATCTTAAACCTTACTTTATCATCATTATGGCTCCAATTAATGACATTGTCTGATGTGAATTTGGAATTGGGTACAACAATGGATGTATTGTTCCTGACTTGAACGACCGATGTCCGAATTCCGATCTTGTTGATCGTTCCGATAATGCCTCCTACTTCAACCACATCTCCCACTTCGACGGTTCTTTCAAAGAGTAAGATGAGTCCTGAAACCAAATCGCTGAACACCTGTTGCAAACCCAAACCGATACCGACCATCAGAGCGGCAGCAGCACCGAGTATGATGTCTAAATCGACATACAGATTATTTCTCAATGCCAGTAAGATCGCAATCACATATACTACATAACTGAATATCTGATTAATGGCATATTGAGAACCTTGGTCAATATTGCTCCTTCGGTAGTAGCTGTAAAATACAAGATTGGTGAAAATCCAAACAATAAGACGAGCTATAAGAAGGGTCAATACGGCTTGTAATATGTTGGAGATCGTAAAATGCCCTTTGCCTTCCACTTGATGGAATTCGTAATCCATATTGAAGCTTTTCAATATCAGGATTAGAGCCAGGGTATATACTACATATTGGATGGTTTTATTGGCACTGGATTTATCTTCCTTCGATTGAGAAGTCATTTCTGTTTGTCGGATCCGCTCTCTTTCCTCCCTATTGGCGAAATATTTATCGATGAGGATACGGGCAATTACCCAATCGAGCAATTGTGCCAATTTGAATACCATGAAAGCGATGCAAATAATGGACAAATGAAATTCTATAAATGTACCATCTCCTTTGTCATACTTATAAAAAGTATAATCGAGTCCTAAAATTTTCAGCAAGCCGATTATGGTTGCCAAACCAGCCAGAATCCTTAATATATTACGAATTTTTCGTTTTCCTTCTTCATTGATGATTTCCTCTTTTTTAAGATAGTTTAGGAGCCAGCCTGTAATATATCGGGTAAAAAGGAATGTGGCTACACATAAAAGAATGGAAAATAATATCATTCGAACCGTCAGCGTCCAACTTCCGAAAGTCCAACTGATATTCAAAAAATCGCCAATTTGTTGGAGTAAGTCTTGCATGTATGTTTTACCTAATCATTGAATGAGAGGGCAAAAATAAGAATTATGATGTTTTCTTTATCAGAATTTTTCCTTCAACTTTTTTTGAAGGGCTTTCATATCGTCCCTGAATTGGGCGGCAGAGATGAAATCCAAATCCTTGGCGGCGGCCTTCATTTTTTGTTCTGTATCCTTGATCATCTTTTCCAGTTGTTCCCGATTGGCATAATCTATAATGGGATCGGCTGCCAAAGATGCTTCTTCGGGTTCTACATAATACATTTCTTGTTCTCCCCGCACCGACAAGATAGATTCGGAACCTAGTATCTCTTCTTTGGATTTTGTTACGGTTCTGGGAGTGATTCCATGTTCTTCATTATATGCCATTTGTTTGGCTCTTCGCCTGTTGGTTTCGTCGATGGTACGTTTCATCGAATTCGTCATTTTATCCGCATACATAATGACGAGACCGTTGGCATTTCTTGCCGCCCGACCTGCCGTCTGTGTCAAGGATTTTTGATTTCGTAGGAAGCCTTCCTTATCCGCATCCAAAATAGCGACTAAAGATACCTCAGGGAGATCCAAGCCTTCCCTCAACAAATTGACCCCTATCAATACATCAAAAACACCCAATCGTAAATCCCTAAGGATTTCGACCCGTTCCATCGTGTCTATTTCGGAATGGATGTATTTGCATTTGATATCTAGGTCGCCAATATATCTGGCTAATTCTTCCGACATCCTTTTGGTCAATGTAGTGACGAGGGTTCTTTCTTTTTTTTCTATTCTTTGATTGATTTCTTCCAGCAAATCATCAATCTGATTCATGCTGGGACGAACTTCTATCGGAGGATCCAACAAACCCGTTGGACGAACAATCTGCTCTACGACCACTCCTTCTGTTTTTTCCAATTCGAAATCGGCAGGCGTGGCACTGACAAAAACAACCTGATGGGTCAAATTTTGAAATTCTTCAAAATTCAAGGGACGGTTGTCCAAGGCGGAAGGTAATCGAAAACCATAATTGACCAAATTCATTTTTCTAGCTCTGTCTCCTCCCCACATTCCTCTCACCTGAGGAAGGGTCACGTGACTTTCATCAATAAACATGAGATAATCATCCGGGAAATAATCCAACAAACAGAAGGGGCGGGTGCCGGGTTGTCGACCATCAAAAAATCGGGAATAATTTTCTACGCCCGAGCAGTATCCTAACTCTCGAAGCATTTCCAAATCGAAGGTGACCCGTTCTTTGATACGTTTGGCTTCCATCATTCTTGCTTCGCGGACAAAATATTTTTCTTGTTCGTGAAGTTCATCTTCGATGCTTCGGATAATTTGCTTCATTTTTTCTTTCGGAGCAATGTATAAATTGGCCGGAAAAATAGCGGCGTGTTCTAATGATTCTACTCTTTTTCCTGTCGATAATTCTATTCGTTCAACTTCTTCGATTTCGTCGCCCCAAAATGTTATGCGGTATCCGTAATCCACGTAAGGCAAATTGACATCGACAGTATCTCCTTTTACCCGGAAAGTTCCTCTGGACAAATCTTCGGATCGGGAATATAAAATATCGACCAATTGATACAACAAGGAATTTCGGGACATTTGTTTCCCTTTGAATAATCGGATGATTCCGGATTTATAGTCTTCCGGATTTCCCATTCCATAAATGCAAGAAACCGAAGCCACAACAATGATGTCTCTTCTTCCGGATAAAATGGAAGAGGTTGCCCGCAATCTTAATTTATCTACTTCTTCATTGATTAATAAATCTTTTTCGATATAGGTATCACTGACCGACATGTAGGCTTCGGGTTGGTAATAATC
>JAHDDR010000263.1 GCA_020629255.1 Saprospiraceae bacterium
TTACAAAAGGTCAATTTGCCTGTAATCAATTATTCGTAATAAAGTCTATTTAATATCGGATCATTTTTTACTCAATTACGTACTGTAAAATATAGGGTTTTCGTATTTTGTAAAGAATAAGGAAATGCACGATGATATATATGGCCGACGATATAAAAACGAGTACAGCTTTAGAGACTGTTAGGTTTCGACCTAGTTTATACATAGGCTCCCTAGATGAAGAAGGATTTCTTAAAATTCTCGATGATTTTTTTATTTATGTTTTGGATGTATTAGAGGCTACAAACTGTTCGCTGGATTTTAAGAATAATTTACAAGGGAGTATAGTGTTTTCAAATATAGGGAAAAATGTTCCTACTAAAATAGGGGAAACCTCTTGGGTCCCAGGACAACGAGGAATGGACGCCCCTTTAGTTTTGAACGCACTGTCATTGAAAACCACACATTACTTTCTAGAAAAAGATAAATTAATATTTGAAAAAACATTCGAAAAGGGTAAAATAATTACTGAACATAAGCGTGAAGAAAGAATGCTTTTAGATAAATGGGAAATTCATTTTCAATTGGATTCTTCAATATTTAATGAAATAAAAAATTGGAATTCTGATTTTCTTTTTCAAGAAATAAAGAAAAGGACAAATCAATATAAAGGGCGGATCTCATTTGAATTTTAATATTGTTCATTAATCCAGTTTTTTCTCTCTTGTACCACATGTTCCAAATGTATTTTTACACCGTATTTTTCGGTGAGATGTTGAGCCAAAGAGTCAGCAGAATAAACCGAACGATGCTGCCCCCCAGTACAACCGAAATTAACGGCGAGACTTTCAAAATCTCTTTCTAAATAATTTTCAACCGCCTTATCGACGATTTCATATACATGTTGAATAAATGTTGGAAAATGAGATTTTGTATTTAAAAAATCTTGGACGGATTTATCTCTGCCCGTTAATGTTTTATATGGTTCATAACGACCGGGATTATGGATGTTCCGGCAATCAAAAACAAAACCGCCGCCATTTCCGGAATCATCTTGGGGGTAACCTTCCCGATAAGAAAAGGATTTTATTTTGACAATTAAGGGTTTGTTTTTAGAATTATCTTTATTGTACGGTTTGAATTTGTCCAGCTCAGTGAGTTGTTTCAAAATGGAAATTAAATAAGGGGTTTTAATCGGTAGGTTTATATTTTCGATCCACCATTTAATATTATTAAGGGCAAGAGGAATGCTTTGGATAAAATAAGGCATTTTTTCTAATAAACCCCTTCGTCCGTAAGCCCCAAGTACTTGTACAAAACGCAACAATAAATAACCATAAAAATAAGACGTAAAAGAATCTTCTTTTAAAGGTAGTTGCTTTTTTATTTGTTGGATGTAATAATCCAATAACTCGTTTCTTATGTCTTGCGGAATAGCGGCTTTGGATTGATAGAGCAAAGAAGCTAGGTCATATTGTAAGGCTCCTTTTCTTCCTCCTTGGTAGTCTATGAAATAAGGTTCATTATCTACTAACATCACATTGCGGCTTTGGAAATCTCTGAAAAGAAAATAATTGGTATTTGTGCTGAGTAAATAATCAACTAATATTTTAAAATCTTTTTCTAATAAAAATTCATTAAATTCTAATCTGGATAAATTGAGGAAATAATATTTAAAATAATTCAAATCCCAAGTCATGGATTGTTGGTCGAATTTTTCGCAAGGATGGCATTTTGAATAATCAAATCCTTTGCCTCCCTCGATTTGTAAGAGGATAAGTTGGTCGATGGTTTTTTTATATAAAGATTTTAATTCATCGGGGAAAATGTTTTTTCCCTTTCTTGTATTTACATTTCGTTGCATTAAAGTTTCATCCCCTAAATCTTCCTGTAAATAAAAAGTAGAATCTTTTTCAATAAATATTTTAGGAACAGGAATTCCTTTTTTTTCAAAATGTTGGGAGAAAGAAATGAAAGCTTCATTTTCTTTTTTGTTTTTTCCGAATGCACCAATAGCATTTTTATGTTCTGATTTCATTCTAAAATATCGTCGCCCCGAAGCGGTGTGGGGGAAAGGAGAAATAGAAGAAGGCTCTTCGCCAAAATATTTTTTAAATAATATAGATAGTTCTTCTATGATTTTTTCTTGTGACATACATTTCTTTTTTCGAATTAAAAATCAAATATAAAAAAAGCGATGGAAGTAAAATTCTTCCATCGCTTTTTATTGTTGCAAAGATAATAATTTGATATCAAGCTTTTAACTTGAATCCGACGCCGTGTATATTTTCTATTTTTAGATTATCATCTGCTTTGAGGTATTTTCTTAAACGGGAAATAAAAACGTCTAAGCTTCGGCCCATAAAATAATCATCTTCTCCCCAAATGCTTTCTAGGATAAATGACCGTTTCATCACTTCGTTTTGGTTTTGGACAAAAAGCCTTAGTAAATCAGCTTCCCGTTGAGTCAACGTCTTAGAATCATTTTCGTCGAAAGTGAGCAGTAAGTTCGAATGGTCAAACTCATATTTTCCTAATCGATAATTAGTCGGCTCCTCTTTCGCATGAGAAACTTTGCTCCTTCGTAGGAAAATTTCGATTTTCAAAATCAATTCTTCTATACTGAAGGGCTTGGTGATATAATCATCGGCACCGATTTTAAGACCATGGATCTTATCCTCCTTCAATGATTTTGCCGTTAGGAAAATAATAGGAACATCCTTATCATATTTCCTAATTTCCTGAGCAATGGTAAAACCATCGACCTCCGGAAGCATCACATCCAAGATGCAGAGATCAAATTTTCCATTTTTAGAGGTATCAATGGCATCTTTGCCATCCATACAATGAGTAACCTGATAACCTTGTAACTCCAGATTATCTTTGGTTACGAATCCGAGGCTTTCGTCGTCCTCGACATAGAATAGGTGT
>JAHDDR010000092.1:0-4037 GCA_020629255.1 Saprospiraceae bacterium
TGAACCAAGCCCGAGGTAATCCACCTATAATATTCTTTGTCTTGTGCAACAGAATGAGGACGATGTGAAAGCTTATTGAAAAGTTCTCTATTCTGGAAACACATATAGGAGACAACGCATGTGATTCCTAGAATGGCATAAGTTATTATTGTCATTTTTTATGTTTTGGACAAATATAACAGACTTGGTTCCTTCTTACTTTACAAATGATATGATAATTTTTGAATTTGAACTTGTTTACAACAGGCTTTTGGAAATAAAAAGGATGTTTTTAGCAAAAAGCATTATATTTAAGCATATGTCGATTTAATATAACAACTCTAACCCTTTAAGAAGACATTCGTCTTTGCAAGCTACTTTTATCTTTTTCACATTTGAGTACTTAACCAATAAAACCTAATGAAAATGAAATCATCATTTTATTTATTTATTAGCATATTTTGTGTCAATTTTGCTTTTAGTCAAGCATCAATACCTTCGGGTAGCTTTAGTGTAGCAACAGATGTGGATGTTTGGTCACTCTCGCCCAGTAGTTCTTCGAAATCATGGTTCAATAGTCAATGCCAGTCCATGTTTGTAGATAACCTTTCTAGTGGCCAACCGGCCATTATTACCTCTCCTGTTTTTGCTGTTGGATTGTCCGGAGATTATGAATTAGAAATAGATTACGCACTGATTTATGCTACAAGTTCAGCTGTTTTTCAATTAATAAATTCAAGTAACACTGTAATAAGTGCTTCATCAACTTCGACTGTTGCCGGCACTTGTACTGATTACCCCAATAATGAAATTAGCAACTTCATATTTTCAAATTTAAGTTCTGATAACTATCAATTAAGAATTACAATTCCTGCCGGAACTCAATTTTTTCTAAATGAGGCAAATTTAGGTCCTTATAATCCTATAACGGTCAGCGGAAGTATTAATGGTCTTGGGTGCTCTAATACGAACTCGGCGATTAATTTGCCCATAAAAATTACGGATTTAAGTAACAATACTATTGGATATACATCTATAATTAATGGTAATTATAGTTTTAGCTTGCCAGAGACATCCGGCAATTTTTTGATTGAACCTGTTCTGTCTGGAAATTTTATATCTACTCCAAATAATATTAACCTAGCTATCAATTCATCCTCAAATTCTTATTTGAATAATGATTTTTGTCTAACAAGCAATATTAGTGGTGTAGAGGTTGAAGCCCAATTAATGAGCCTCGGTCTTGCAAGGCCAGGATTTAATTCCAATTATCAATTGACGTTTAAAAATAATGGCAACACTGCTACAGGTAATGAATCTATTATTCTGAATTTTGATGATTCTAAAATGACTTATCAAGCGGGTTCTGCTTCTATTGTACCGACGAGTGTTTCCAGTAATTCGCTTACTTGGAATTATAGTAGCCTAACAAGTCTGGAAACTAGAAACATTACATTCTCTTTTTACATCCTGCCACCGCCTACGGTTGCTTCTGGAGATATTCTGAACTTTTCTGGAAATATTACGCCATTAGCAGATGTTAATCCAGCAAACAATCTTTTCAATTTGGATCAAACCGTAGTGAATGCCTATGATCCCAATGATGTATTATGTCTTGAAGGAACTGGAATCTTACCCACACAGATAGGAGAGGATTTGACATATAGAATCCGCTTTCAAAATACCGGAACAGCATCCGCAGTAAATATTACCGTTAGAACCGACTTGGATGCTGATTTAGACTGGACTACTTTTGAGCCTATTTCTGCATCCCATGCTTATACAACAACCGTAGAAAATGGAAACGAATTATCCTTCTATTTTAAGGATATATTTTTAGCGGATAGTACATCGAATGAACCAGCAAGTCATGGGTGGATTTTTTATAAAGTTAAACCCAAAAATGCAGTTGTCATCGGAAACACTTTTGATGCTGCTGCTAGTATTTATTTTGATTTTAATCCAGCTGTTGTTACTAACACTTACACAACAACGGTTATACCCCCTAATTCAACCTACGTTCCAGACGATAATTTTGAGCAACGTTTAATACAATTAGGCTATGATTCGGGGCCTTTAGATAATTATGTATTAACTGCAAATATTAATGCATTAACCACTTTAGATTTAGGTTTACAAGGAATTTCGGATTTAACGGGGATTGAAGATTTTATAGCGCTTGAAACCTTGTACTGTAATGCAAATCAGCTCACAGAGCTAGATGTCTCAGCCAATGTGAATTTAGCGACATTGGTCTGTAACGCTAATCTGCTAACGAGTTTGGATCTATCTCAAAATATAAATTTAACACTTGTTTCCTGTACGAGTAATAACCTTTCCAGTATTGTTTTTGGTAATCCCAGTATACTATTTGAGTTATATATAACAAGTAACTCGTTCACTGGTTTTGATGCTTCAGATTTAACTTCTTTAGGGGCTTTTAGATGCCAAAACAACCAGTTAACCAGCTTGAACCTTAAAAATGGGAATAATACCGGCCTTGTTGTTTTTAAAGCAACGGGCAACCCCGGTCTCAACTGTATAGATGTTGATGATGCAGCCTATAGTGCCGCCAACTGGACCGATATAGATGCGGGCACTAGTTTTAGTACGGACTGTACAGGAATTTATGTCGACCATACGGCTACAGGAAACAATGATGGCTCTTCATGGCAAGATGCCTTTACGGATTTACAAGATGCACTTGTTGTTGGAATGGATGCTACTATTCATATAGCTGAAGGAATTTATTATCCAACATCAGGAACGGCAAGAGGAGTTGCTTTTGAAATACCAAATGGAGCAACAGTTTTAGGTGGCTATCCTAATGGAGGAGGAACAAGAAATCCTTCATCAAATGAAACCATTCTTTCTGGAAACATTGATGGTGTGGGGTCTTTTTCAGGGAATTCATTTCACGTTGTTTCTGTGAAAAATGTAAACGATGTAACCTTGAATGGATTATCCATTAGGGATGGAAATGCAGATAATCTGAGTTCCTTTGGTCGTTCTAGGGGAGGGGGGCTATTTGTCAATAATGCAACATTAACATTAAAAGATGTTGAAGTAAAATGGAATAAGGCGATTTATGGAGCAGGCATATTCGCTACATTATCCCCAAGTGTAACGGTGGAAGGTTGTACTTTCAAAAAGAATACGGCCGATTACGGTAGTGCTATTTATCACAGTAACCAAACCCATTTTTATATGGATAAGACAAGAGTTCTCGATAACAACTCATTGGTAAGATGTGCGATTGAAGTAAACAATTCCCTATATACTAAAATAGAAAATTCAGTTATAGCGAATAATGCATCCGGTAATGCCAATGCGATTGCCTTCATTGCTACAAATAGGGATGGAAGTTGTGATATATATAATACTACGATATTAGGTGAAACAAAAAATAAGTTTCTTATTACAATGCAAGTAGGTTTTGGGGATCAATTGGATTTATCATTATTTAATTCTATTGTTGCCCATCAAGATCCAGCCTTTTATAAAACGTTCAAGGATTATAATAATGGTGTGCTGAATCTGAATACAGCAAGTTGCTATATCATGGGTTCAACCGTACTAGGTAATGCAACAAACAATCTTTATTCTGCTACTGTTGGGGATTTAATGTTAAATCCTGATTATTCTTTGAACCCCTGTTCTCCAGGAATTGATAATGGTGACAATGCCTATGCCCAAGGAATTGATTCTGATATTGATGGGAATCAAAGGATTGTTAATGTCGTGGATATAGGAGCATATGAAAATGCATCGGCTTGCAGAGTTGCAAGACAAGAAATCGATGTGTTTGATAATTCTACTATTTACTTTTACCCTAATCCGGCAAGAGATATAATAACAATCCAAGGAGAATTAAAAAATCCAAGATTCCATTTATTCGATTTATTGGGGAAGGAAGTCCTCGATGTCAAAGAGCAGCAAGAAATAAATCTAGGTCAACTGCCCCAAGGAATTTATATCCTTAGAATAATGGAAGGAGACCAATTATTAGAATCTTTAAAAGTGATAAAGAATTAGTGTTCTATTTTAAAACTCTTTCG
>JAHDDR010000092.1:4137-18186 GCA_020629255.1 Saprospiraceae bacterium
TAGTATTCAATCATTGATGGTGATAAGGCTCGTTGTTAATAATGGTGTAAGCTCTGTACAATTGTTCTATAAAAAATAAGCGTACCATTTGGTGTGAAAAAGTCATGTCCGATAATGATATTTTCTGATTCGCCCGTTGGTATATTTCCTCAGAAAAACCATATGCACCTCCAATTAGGAAGACTATTTTTTTTCCTGAATCCATCGTCTTTTTTTCTATGAATTCTGCGAAGCGAAGCGATGAATATTTTTTCCCATTTTCGTCAAGCAAAACTAAAAAATCGTTTTTATCTAATTTTTTTAAAACGGCCTCCCCTTCTTTTTTCTTGATGTCTGATTCTCTTAAGTTTTTGGCATTCTTAATATCCGGAATTACAATAAAATTAAAATTACAATAATGTTGGAGTCTCTTTTCATAAATCGAAATTCCTTCTTTTAAATAATCAAATGATGTTTTACCAATAACTTTCAATTCTATTTTCATGCGGATTTGATATGTCTAGTAAAATTATCATAATATGCGGATAAAAAAAATGGCTCCGGGCATTCCCGGAGCCAATGTAAAATATATAGTGGCGTTTGTTCCAAAGTGGCTGTTGAAAATTCCTATTTATCGATGAGGATTATTTCTTCCCCTAGGAAATCTTCTATTTTGGCAATGATATCTCTGGTAGGAGCGATCATGTCTGCTTCGATTTTTAAGATGGACTCTTCCGATATTCCAGCAACATAAGCCAAAGTAGATGGTGAAACTTCTTTTTTGTTTCGTGCATCTAATATTTGTTGACCAATGGATGGAAATTCTCCTTTTTCAGTAAATTCACCCTGATGTGCAGTAAGAAGCATCACAGCTTGATCATATGTCATATAACCTTCATTCGAACTCGATTGTGCAAATGTTGAAAAGGATATGAACAAAAGAAATGTTCCTGTTAAGAGTGTTTTCCCAACTTTCATATTTGTTTTTGTTTTATAAGATAAAAGCAAATATTGTGCCGAAGTTGCCAATGTGACAGAGGAAATTAATAATTTATAAAAATTTTCATATGTTATCCAATACAATCTCGCAACCGAGCCTCTCTTCTATCTCAACAATGATGTCTCTGGTAGGAACCGCATCCCCATTTTCAATGGTTTCTATGTTTCTTAAGGTAAGTCCCAAAACTTCGGCCAATTGTTCTTGGCTAAATCCCACTTTGTGCCGAGCTTCCTGAATTTGGATGCCAATATGCGGCGGAGCTACATTAATGTGTGTGGGTTGTTGTTGGCAAGATATTACAACAAACAACAAAGCCGATACAGATAGTAAAAGGTATGTAAATGTTTTTTTCATGATGTAAAGATTTTAGAGGAGCCGCCCCTCAAAAAAGGAGGGGCGGACTAGATAACTAATTACAAAAGAAATGGATCGTTTGGTTTTATGATGTTTTGGTTAAGAATCGTATTGATATAATTTATATTTCTTGATAATGCCAATAAGTTTTTTGTCATATTTTTTGTCAGTAGCATAGCCCGCTTCTTTCAATCCTTTGGACCATTTTTTATAATCCTTACCATAAGACTTCAATTTCTTGTATCGTTCTTTTTGTAAGAGTTTGGAATGTGCCCGATAAGATTCCCCGACAGATTCATATTTTCTGAAGAAATCTTTATGATGATCATCAAAATGATTGGTACAATGTCCTTTCCTGCATTTCTTGCTGAAACATTTGATTCCAAAATGATTGTTGTTTTGCCGAGCTAATCGACTGTTACCCGCACGGCTTTCTATGAGTGCTTGGGCAAGGGTGATACTGGCAGGGATGCCATAAGCTTCCATCTCAGAGATGGCAAGATCCTTATAAAAACGGATATAGTTTTGAGTGGAAATCGTTTTTAATTCATTGGCAGAAACAGGAGCATATTCGTTCACGGTTCTTACCCAATAATCTTTTTCATCTTCTGAAGAGGAAGAAAACAACGAAGGTTCGGCAATCATTGTTAATGGGTTTCCTATCTGAATGGCAAATGAAAAGTTTTTAAAGTAGACCAGAGAAAATCCAATAATGATTATTCCAGTTCTAAGTAAGGGGAAAGAAGGCTGTACATATTGCGATAAAGATTGAGGCAAAAATCTATAAATCTTAGCCCTCAGAGCCATAATAGGTTTCATGAGTATGAGGAAAATCTGCCAAAGCAGGTCTGCCAACTCAGGTTGGTATTCCTTAGTGAACTCATATCCTCTAGTTGCATTTTTGACTAGAATAGGGAAAGAATTATGTGCATCTTTAGGTAAATGTTGATGTCTCATCAAAATCTTTTGTATATTTATTGATCAAATAGAAATGATTTGTTTCTCTTAACTTGTTCCTATTGCAAATATAAAACAAATTATTTTAAATTACAACAATTAATTTAAAACATTTTATTGTTTTTATGGCCGATTTTACTCAGAATATTGTCAACCAACGTTTTAGGGAACTCTATACAGCGTTAGAAAAAAATAACATGATTAAGGGCAAATCCGACATCGCCAATAAATTGGATACCTATAATCATGTGATTAACAGTATTCTTAAGGGAAAACGTAATATAACGGTCGATCAGTTGAACAAATTGTTCGAATGTTATCATGTCGATGCGAATTATATGTTTGGTTTGAGCGATGATATGTTTCGGGAAGGAGCTTTCGAACAGATGGGCTTGGATACTCGGCATAAAAGCGAACAGCAGTTTGGTAAAATGGCCAATATTGCCATGGTGGATATCAAGGTAAGGGCAGGAGATACCATCGAATTCGATAATCCGAATTATGTAGAAAATTTACCTAAATTTTCTGTACCGGGCATTTCAGGGGATAAACTCTTCGCCTTCGAAGTAGATGGCGAAAGCATGATGCCGACCCTCACACATGGCGATTGGGTGGTTTGTGAATATCTGACACGGGGAGCACCTATATATGATAACCATGTTTATGTAGTGGTTACGAATTCGTTCGTGACTAAGCGGATACAACAAGTAAAAAGAGGAAACCAACTCGAAGAGCTTCGCCTGATTTCTGATAACCATCAAGTATATCAGCCTTATAATGTACCGTTGGAGGATGTGAAACAGTTGCTGAAAGTAAAATGCCGTTTAACAAGTTATGCCATCAGTTGATGGTATAACATTCATCTCATTTTTCGGAAAATAGTTCATTCGCCCAAAGATCTTCTTCGACAAATTTTTCGGCTTGTTCCATGGTAAGGACATCTCGGATGGTTCTCGACATATATTTAACAATGTACCTGCCCGTGTTTTTCTCCCGTTCTTCGCGGGGCATGGCTTTGAGTGTACTGGCATATTCTTGGGCAATGCTTCGAATTTGCAACTTCTGCTCTTCCGTCAAATCCACATAAATAGAAAAATACTTGACAGCATCATCCGAAAAGAGAACTTGTTGGATTCTTCCTAGATCATGATTGTCCCTCCTTTGGCTCGGATTATGGGAACAAGCCATCATCAATATCATAAAAAAGAAAAAAAAATATTTTCGAAGAAACATAGAACCGGCTTTTATAATCTTACCGTAAGATACACAATTCATAATGTATTGTTAATCATAATTGGATTTTGAAGAAAAATTGTTTGAAATTGCGTTATTCAAAATGGAGGGGTGTCCGGAAAACTCCTTTCCTTATTATGATGAATCAAATAATCCTTATATATACATGAAAAAGTTTTTATCTGTTTTTGCCCTGAGCTTTCTGTTTTATACCTATGCTTCAGCGGCGATGATGCTCATCCCGATGGATGAGACTCAGAAAAACCACCTCAAGGCGTATGGGGTTACCTATTGGGTCTTGGAAAAAGAAGTCGAAGCTTGGTGGCTCTTGAATTATAAGGGCGGGAGTTTTGCCTTTCAACATAATACCTTGTTCGAGAAATTATGCAAAAAACGGGATGTCTCTTTTAAAATCATTCCAGATGCCCAATTCAATAAAATATTGGCAGATATCGGCGAAGCTGAAGTGAACCAAGAAGCCATGAAATTGGAGAAGGCTCCAAAAATTGCAGTTTATACTCCGGATACCAATGCTAAGGGAGAGAAAGTGCAACCCTGGGATGATGCGGTAACCATGGTACTTACCTATGCCGAAATTCCTTACGAAACGGTGTATGATGATAAGGTAATCGGTGATCAACTTACACAATACGATTGGCTGCATCTCCATCATGAAGATTTTACGGGGCAGTATGGTCGTTTTTACCGGAGTTATTCTTCGTATCCCTGGTATCGGGAAAATCAAAAACGGATGGAAGCTCTGGCCACTCAATTAGGGTACAGTAAGGTGTCCCAATTAAAGTTGGGGGTGGTGAAAAAAATAGAAGAGTATGTAGTAGGCGGGGGCTTCATGTTTGCCATGTGTTCCGCTACGGATACCTATGATATCGCCTTGGCGGCGGAAGGATTGGATATTTGTGCCAAAATGTATGATGGTGATGCTGCTGACCCGACGGCTCAATCCAAGTTGAATTATTCGAGAACATTCGCTTTCAAGGATTTCGAATTGATGAAAGATCCTTTGGTCTACGAGTATTCAACGATAGACCATAGCCAGAATAGGAAAGTGCAACCGGAAATTGATTATTTCACCTTGTTCGATTTTTCGGCCAAATGGGATCCGGTTCCTACGATGTTGACTCAAAACCACACCAAAACAGTGAAAGGTTTTATGGGACAGACAACGGCTTTCTTGAAAAAATATCTAAAATCGGATGTGTTGATTATGGGCGAAAATAAACCAGCTCGTGAAGCTCGTTATATACATGGTACAAAAGGAGAAGGGTTCTTCACTTTTTATGGCGGTCATGATCCGGAAGATTATCGTCATTATGTCAATGATCCAGAAACGGATTTGAATCTACACCCCAATTCTCCGGGCTATCGTTTGATTTTAAATAATGTTCTTTTTCCGGCGGCGAAAAAGAAAAAAAGAAAAACATAATTCTTGATTGATAAATACAAAAAAATGCCGAGGCACAGCCTCGGCATTTTTTTGTATTTTGAGTTTTTGATAAAATAAAATTTTAATGCCACAATCTATTCGGCAAATCATTCATTCTGTTTTTGGAAAAGGTCTGGACGAAAAGACACGTAAATTTGCTATATCCGGTTCGCTCGGAAATGGAGGGGTGCAATTGTTGTCGATGGTCTTGGTTCTGGCGACTCAAATATTAATTGCAAGGATAGGAGGGGAGGAAGCATATGGAATATATTCGCAAGTATTTAATTGGATGGCCGTTTTATTTTTAATAGCCGCTTTTGGTTCTGATTTACTTTTGGTAAAGCAAATTCCCATTTATAAAAAGGATGGGGATACAACTAAAATGCGTAGCTTATGGTGGTGGTCGAATAAGAGAGTCTTGTATTCTTCTTTGTTGGCGATGGTTGTTTTTTTTATGCTTGTCAATTATTTAAATATTCCTGGATTATATAATAATGCCCATTATTTTAATATTTCTCTAGTCGCTATTTTATTGGGTGCTTTTATTGTGCCTCAGCAAGCATTTTTAAGGGGAATTAAAAAAGTGGTGCTGGGTTCTACTGCCGATAAGATTATTAAACCGGTGGGTTTGCTCTTCGGTATTTTATTTTTTTATTTTCTAGGGAAAAAGGATGAACCCGAAAGTTATATTTATGCGAATATTTTTGCTTTAGGTTTGGCGATGTTGTATTCTTTTTTCTGGGTGTTTAAAAACCGTTCTTCGATGTCGTCGAAGGAACCCTTGGAAATAGAAAATAAAGAATGGTTGTCTCGATCTTTTCAATTTACATTAACGGGTTTGTTATTTATGCTAAGTATTCGACTAGATGTTCTTTTAGTGGGGAGTTTAATGAATAACGAAAATGTAGGCTTTTATAATGTCGCTTTGAAATATGCAGATTTGGCGAATGTTCCCTTTTTTATTATCAGCCATTCTATTGCTCCTTTGTTTTCTGAATTTTATGCTGGAAATAAAATGAAAAAATTACAAGCCTTGTTTTCAAATTCTACAAGAATTATATTTTTATTGTCTTTGCTCATTTTTGTTTTTTTCTTTTTATTTGGAAAAATTATTTTAGGATTTTTTGGAGATTCTTTTGTCGTCGGATATTATCCTTTGTTAATTATTAGTTTTGGGAAATTGCTATCAGCATTCATCGGGCCCATAGGCCTGCTGATGGTTTTGACAGGGCACGAAAAGAAAGTGAACTTGGTGATGGTGTTTCAAATTATATTGACTTCAATATTATTGTTTTTGTTGATTCCTGCTTGGGGTTTGTTGGGAGCAGCCGTTGGTGCTTCGATTGGATTTTTATTTTTTAAAATAAGTTTATATTTTTTATTGAAAAAAGAAACGGGATTGAACGCGTCGATATTTGGATAAATGTTTTTTTTGCCAGAATGTAGTAGTGGAATTATTTTTTTATAGGATCACCTATTTGGTAAACATAAATAAATTCGTCTTCGAAATGTTTAAAAATTTTATAGTCAAATCCTGAAAATTTAGCTTTTGATTCATTCAGGTCGTAATAAACTTTGTCTATTTCTTGGTCGAGATAAAGGTAGTAATCCTTTTTGTGATTGTTATATCTTGCGTTTTCTACAAAAGGGTAAATCCCTTTGTCCAAATAATATTCCATGGGGAGTCCAAAGGGCCAAGAACAATCAATTTTTATTTTTCGATTTTCTTTTTTTCCTATTTCATTCAAAGAATGGAGTATGGTTGTCGTTCTAGAGTTGAAATACCAGATTATGGTTTTGTGCAAGTTCATATGGATTGAAAAATTCAAGATCATGCAAAAAGAAAAAATACATAATAAAGATTTTCCATACCATTTTTTTTTAAAATCATTGACAGATAAAAATAAACTAAACATGAGCAAGGGTATGAAAAATAGGGCTGTTCTGTCTGTAAGGTAAGGTGTGCCAAATAAATAAAATTGCAAGATAATCGAAAAGGCAGAAAGTAATAAAACCAAAAGTGTGATATTTCTAATAGAGAATAACTTCCGATAATAATAAATAGAAATGACGAAAGATAGAAACAATAAAATTAAAAAAATATCTAAAATGACGTCTGCCGTATGAATGTATTCCTGGGAATAAAGTGTGTATTTTGATAAGGAATATAATGTGTCGTTATGAAAATTATTATGGCCACCATAATATAAAGTTTTACTGGTTATCAATACTTTTAAAGGACTGTATAGGATGACTACTAGAGGAACGAGAACAAACAAACTATTTTTAATCGATTGCTTTAAAGATATATTGAATCTTGAACTTAATGGTAAAATATTAATGACCAAAAATAAAGCAATCCAATAATTCAACATAGAAAAATTAGAGAGGACAGAGAAGCCTGCAAGAAGTAGGGCATAAAAACAAGCACGGATTTTTTCTTCTTTTATGTAAGTGAATAAAAAATAAAGTGAAGCCATCTGGAATCCTAATCCCAAGCCATAACCTCTAGCAATACTAAAAAAATCAAGGATAAAAGGGTTAAGGATTAATGTGAGGAAACAAATTATTCCCACAAATGAAGCTAAGTGTTTGTGGCAAATTTTATAGGCGAAAAATAAATAAAATGCAAAAGCAAATACATTGGGTAAGCGGGCAAAGAATAGTGATTCGTTTTTGGAAAGGAAAAATAATTTGATGAGCAACGTGTTAAGTGAATGGTTGTTTGCAGTAGACGAGTTGAATGTTATAATATCAATCCATGACTTGGGTACGAAGCTCTGCAGTGTGATAGCTTCATCGAATGTGATGCCCATTAGGTAGGCTCGAATGAGAATATAGGCGAATAAACTTATGCTTAAAATAAAATAAGCAATTTTTATTTGATACTAGAATTCATATTCTTCATAAAACTGAAACATTAAAATTTTGACAAATATATGTCTATTTCCATTTTTTTCAGAAAGGAGTCGAAGAAGATGTGTCTTTTTGGTATAGATTTTTTCTTAAGGTATGATGTAGGGTTTTTGTTTCGATAAAATAACAACCCTTCCTAATTTTAGGAAGGGTGCTATTTTGTTAAGTGCTGTAAAATAAAAAATTAAATAAAAGAATGAATTTTTATTTTTATTCATTCGAAAATACATCACAATCAAAACAAAATACATGTTGTATGATTGTGATATATTAAAAAGCGGTTATTAGTGGGAGGTCTGAGTGCTGACTTAATTAATGCTATTAAAAATTAGATAAATATGTCTTCTCTAAGTTAATTAATAATTCGAAAAAACAAATAAAATAGTTTAATTATTTTTATATCTGTTAAAGGTGTAATTTGTTTGAAATGGGGTAAGGGTTACAATTTAATATCATTTATCTCTAAAGAAATTTTGAATTTTCTTGAAGGAATTTCTGGTGTATCTAAAAAGTAGGTATCAAAAGAATCTTTAATATAGATGCAACACATACTATTGGAAACATGGTATAGGTTTTTATGTTCTGTTTTTGGGAGTGCATCAAAAATGGCAGATAAAACTTCAAGGCGGGGAGTCTCTGGATCGTAGGCATAGTCATGCCAAATAACAATAGAAGAATCATGGATTAAATGTTCGAAAACTTTTTCCGTGTCATTTTTTACAAAATCATATTTATGATCGCCATCAATAAAAACGACATCGAATTTTTTATCGAATTGAGAAAAATCGAAATGTCTTGAATCTCCAAAAAGGTGATTTATATTTTTTTTATGTTGGGAAAAAAAAGCATGAAGGTCAGCGTATTTTTCAGATAGACCTAAAGATAGAATTTCTTCTTTTGATAAATTTAAAGTGTAGCACTGTGTGGCGACATTCGAAGCATTGGAAACACTTTCTCCCCGCCAAGTTCCGATTTCAAAATAGCGGCAATGTTCAAAACGCATACACATGGCCTTGATTAAAGCAAAGTCAGTAGGCAAAGAACTTCCTCCTAAAAAAGCCATAGTATTTAATTCTATTTTTTGATTCGGAATTAAATCTCGGATATCAATAACAGGTAACCCTTTGTCAAGATTATAATTGCGTTTTAAATAATCTGTCCAAGCATCGTTGTTTTGGAGAATTAAATTCAACAAGGAAGGGTTTTTGATGATAGCCCCAATCGCTTTCCAAGCTTTTTTGAATTTATTCATATAGAAATGGTTTCAATATCTGCCTGTGTCAAAGAAAGGAGATCGTCTTTTTTTAATCGAATGCCACTTCCTAGTTCTCCTGAGCTAATGGTAAGGTGTGTATAGTTCGTTAGTTTTTCATCTAAAACC
Organism: Saprospiraceae bacterium; assembly: GCA_020629255.1. Classification (GTDB taxonomy): domain Bacteria; phylum Bacteroidota; class Bacteroidia; order Chitinophagales; family Saprospiraceae; genus JAHDCE01. The sequence goes on from JAHDDR010000092.1 coordinate 13,402, forward strand.
ATATGGCATTCATTGATGAAGGGCAGCGGAGAAATGGCACCAATGGTCAAACCATATTTTTCCATTAAAATATCCCGAGAAACAAAACGCATCTTATTCGAACCGATGGCTTTTCTGGCGAGGGCTTGATCCAATTCCGCACTCATGGGGAGCATTAAAATATGGATGTTCTTTTTTTTATCTTTACATACTAATGTTTTGACGGCACTGTCCCAAAATTTTTGAATTTTCTCTTGAGGGATAACATTATTTTCTTTAGGACGTTCCACCCATTCGAATTCAATAGTATTGGATTCTAAAATTATTTTGGATTGTTCTTTAATATTCGACATGAAAAAATTATTTGGGTTTTCCCGACACAACAATAACGATTTCCCCCTTGATTTTTTTATCCTTAAAATGAGAAATTAATTCAGCTAAAGAAGCTGTTTTGATTTCTTCATGCATTTTACTGATTTCCCGGCATACACAAGCCGTTCGTTCTGCACCACAGAATTCAGATAATTGTTGGAGTGCCTTTACCAACCGATGGGGAGATTCGTATAAAGCAAAAGTATGTGGTAATTCTGATAGATAAATCAATCGGGTTTGTCTTCCTTTTTTGTGGGGAAGGAATCCTTCGAAATGAAACGTGTCGCAAGGAATGCCCGAGGCGGTTAGTGCTGGAACAAACGCCGTAGCTCCGGGCAACGGTTCGATTTTTATACCTGCTTGGACACAAGCCCGCACCAAGAGAAAGCCGGGATCTGAAATTCCCGGACTGCCTGCATCCGTAATTAAGGCAAAATTCTGGCCATTGGATAATTGAACGACTAATTCATCCAAAATTTTATGTTCATTATGGGCATGATAGGAACGCAAAGGCGTTTCTATTTCATAATGTTGCAATAACTTTTTAGACGTGCGGGTATCCTCGGCTAAGATGAGTTGTACCTCTTTCAAAACTCGTACGGCTCGGAAAGTCATGTCCTCCAAATTGCCAATAGGAGTGGGAACGAGGTATAGCATAAAATGTAAATTAGGAAATGGGTTCTAGGGAATAGGTGAAATATTCCATTACAACATTACTCAATAATTTTTTACAAGCCGTTTCGATTTTTTCTTCTGCTTGGTTTTTGTCGTCGGCATCCAATTCCAATTCTATGTGTTTGCCGATTCTGATATTCTCAATACCGGTAATGCCGATATTGCCCATGTTCTTCCCTACGGTTTTCCCTTGTGGGTCTAATAATTCTTTGTGGGGCATGATATTGATTTCTGCTTTGAATTTCATCCGGTATTATTTTCTGTTTGTAAAAACGAGTGATAAAATTAAGTAAAGAATAATCGCCAAAGATAATCCCAAATATTGGAATATGAATAAAAAGCTTATGGATATGGCTAAAAAGATATATCGTAATTCATTGCCTTTCCATTTTGTATTCTTTACTTTGAAACTGAACATTTTAAAATCTCCGACCATTGCCATGCCCATGAAAAAGGTAACAGCATATAAAAACCACGGATTGGTAAGCCAAGGTTGGAGGTTCCAGAAATTTTGCCAATGAGCCATCATCAAACCCATGACAAAAACCGTACTGCCCGGTGTGGCCAGTCCTCTGAATTCATCATCTTGTCTATCATCTAAATTGAATTTCCCCAGGCGGTAGGCGGCAAAACCGGTAAAAATAAATCCCGGAATGGCTAAGTAGGGGAAATAAGAATTCCATTCATCTCCATACCATCCTTTAGCAAGAAGTGTGAATAAGATCATACCCGGCACTACGCCGAAACTCACTAAATCAGCTAAGGAATCCAATTGTTTGCCCATTTCGCTGGATACACCCAATGCCCTTGCCACCAAGCCATCGGAGAAATCGAAAAGCAAGCCCAATATAAAGGCTATAAATGCCATGCCGAACCATCCATATAAAATGCTTACTGTGGCAATGCAACCACAGATAAGATTGGAAATGGTGAAAAGGTTGGGTATGAGGGATTTTTTCATGGCACAAAGGTAGGGCTTTGTAATAGAACTCAAATAGCTTTATGATAGAAAAGAGATTTAAAAATCTAAAATATCATCGTGTTCGTCGCTTTCTTCTCCTGTGAATTCTTCCACAACTGCTTTTTGTGTGCTGAGTAATGCAAAAAACAAAGGGGGTAAAAAGAATAAGATGCTCAATGCTATGGATTCTAAGAGCCGGCTATAGGGAGAAAAAATTTCTGTAACCAGAATATAAATGCCTACGATCATACTGAGACCTAACACAATTAGGAAGGAGATCCTTGCCCAGTTCAATTTTAGAATGAATAAAACGCCGAAAATAAAGAAAGCGGAACCCAATCCTAGTGTGTAGATATGTTCCCATTTCCAAGAAGCAGTAACCAATTCCTGGAAATCCCTATAATGTCGGATTCGCATACTGATAAATATCAGAAAAAAGAAAATGCCCACGAAGCAGGATGTTCCTCCGATCAGGAAGGATAAGGGGATGTTGTGTTTGAACATAATGTTTATAATAAAAATGTCCAAAATACAAGATATGTTGTATTTATCGGATTAAATAATTCAACCAAAAGAAAAGAACCAAGTAAATCCAAAGGGCATCTAGAAAATGCCAGTAGATACTCAATAAATTCAACCTCATTTTTTTGATGGGATCTGAAAAATAAACAAGAACACTAACGGGTTCGATCATTCTCTTTTTTGCTGTTGTATAGAATATGATTAAAAAAGGAAGTCCGGCCAAAACATGAACCAAGTGTAAAATGGAGATGATTTGTAAATAGGAACGAGCATTATCCGTAGCACTGAAATAGGCTTCGTTCGAGGCAATGAGTTGGTAAAACCCCACGGCTTGAAGACCCATGAATAAAAAAGTTAGTGCAATCGTCCAAAGCAAAGAATTTTGGTAACCTTCAGTATCATCCATTTTGTAACAGATGTTGGCTCGATGTATCATATAGCTCGTACCTACCAAAACCAAGGTGTTGAGCACAAAAATAATAGGGATATAAATAGGCTCGATCCCTTGTTCAATCCTAGTATATAAATAGGACAGGGTAAGGAATAGAAAAAGCATGGTTAAACTGGTCAATAATAAGGTGATGACCACCTTGGCGGGATGGAATAGGGGCGCATCATAATATTCAAAATCGCCCTTAGAGTTTTGGTTTCGTGGATTTTCCATGACCGTAAATTTAGCAAGCTCTACATGACGAACAAAGGAATTGGCGTGGGAATAAAAAAAAGGGTGACAAATATTGTCACCCTTTTTTTTATTTTTTGCAATGAGAATTAATCCCGACTTAGGATTTCAATCTCGACCCTTCTGTTTTTAGCAGAAGCATAACTGACCATCGGGTCAGAACTCCCGTGCCCTTCCAGTTCCATTCTCCATTGTCCTACACCTCTTTTATAGAAATTGCAATAAAGGCAATTGGCTCGAGTAGAAGACAAGGTAGATTGTTGGCTACATTGATATTTGCCAGTAATGGCATCATTTTCTTTTTTATCTATATGTCCATGAATTTTGAATTTGGCAAAAGGATAATATTGGGTTAATAGAATGGCCAATTGGTTCACCTCAGCCGAAGCATCTGTGTTAATCATGGGAGAGTTGTGGTCATATCCGACGGTACCCAAAACAAATTTCTTGGGCAATGGTTTGTCGCTCTTCAGATATTCGGTAATGTCGTGTATAACGGTACTGCCTCTAGAATATGCTTCTTTACTGAACTTGCTTCTTGAAGATCTTGAGCTGCGGCTCGAACTCGTGCTTGATATAGCTGATGCACTGGTTTCTGTATAGCCGGAACTGCTAGAAGAGGATTCGTCCTCCGTGTAAGTATAAGAATCGCTTCCGTCTCCACTGGAAGTAGAATCAGAACCGTCTGTTGAATATTCATCAGAAGAAAAATCAGTATCGGAAGAAGAATCCGAATGAGTATCTGCGGTAACTGACGTTGTGTTTTCCACCTTGTTGTGGGTGTCTACCGTTGTTGCATCTCCACTATTGCACCCCTTAAATCCTTTAAAAAGGAAAAGCAGTAACATCAATAAAAAGAAGAGTAACAAGAATGGCCAAGCCTTGGATAAACAGCCACCTAAATTGTCTGCAATACCGGCTCCGGCTCCAGAACTCGTCGTAACCGTGGTTCTTGTGGTGGTATGGGTTGAGCCAATATTCTTGTTTGTGTTTCCTGTATCGCTCATAATAAATTTAGTTTGTAATAATTTTCGTCTTGGTTTGATACAAATCCAACCTTAATATTAGTTGTAATAATTGATTTTGTTAACTTAAGGAGGGGGTTTAACATAAAAAACGCCTTCATATTTTTAATGTTTTTAATATGAACGCCTTTTTTCTATATATTTCATAATTAGATACTTAACAAAGCAAAAATTCATATTATGAATAATTATAATGCATGCTAGAGCCTTCGTGTTGTCTAATTCTACAACATATCCCACAAATAATATGCCTATTTTTATTATATGATATTATTTGTTACGATACCGAAGGTTGATCCCACAAGGTTCAGATATGATTTCTAAAGTGAATGAATGTCACAAATTATTATAAATTCAAAATAAAAAGGGGCTTTGTTAATGTACTTTAAGGGCTGGAATTAATGGGATGAAGTCTTTAATTTTGTCACCCCAAACATAATATACAATTCTACTTTTATATGAAACCCATTGCATTTTTATTAGGTCTACTTTCATTTTTTCTTTCAAATACTCACACTACTCTATTGGAGGAGAAAGTGAATTGCGAAAATTCATCAGAAATAAGTTAT